>JAYSZC010001025.1:0-6626 GCA_043738235.1 Lewinellaceae bacterium
TCACCCTCTCACTTCTCACCATCTCACCTCTAAAAATATAATAGTGGAGGGACTATTTTTTGAGCAGGTTGCGGGCGCTGTAAGAGCGCCCTGCAGCCAATTCAAAAAGCCCTGATCCGCAACCCATTAAAACGAAAAACTCAACTTGTTCAGGTGGGTAAAATAATTGACAATCAATCGGTTAGTTGCTTTTACTCATTCATTATCATTCAAAAAAATGCTGTACTATCTTTTTGAATATCTGAAAAAAACGTACGACCTGCCCGGGGCTGGCTTGTTCCAGTATATCTCGTTCAGGGCGGGAGTGGCCATGATTTTGTCGTTGGTGATCTCCATGATTATCGGCAAATGGATCATCAACTGGTTGCGCTCGATGCAGATTGGCGAGACGGTGCGGGACCTGGGTCTGGCAGGCCAGATTTCCAAGGCCGGTACGCCTACTATGGGTGGCATCATCATCGTGGCGGCAACGCTGATTCCCTGCCTGCTGATGGCGCGGCTCGATAATGTCTATATCCTGCTGATGCTTTTTAGTACGGTCTGGATGTTCGGAATCGGGTTTGTGGACGATTACATCAAGGTGTTTAAAAAAGATAAAAAAGGACTGAAGGGGATTTTTAAAATAATGGGGCAGGTGGGACTTGGCTTGATTGTGGGGATCACCATGCTGGTAAACGACGAAGTGGTAGTGCGTATGGAACCCCAGGTGGCAGAACAATTTGGTTACCGGGTGACGGAAACCCTGTTTGTCAAAGACAACACCGCACAGAATACGTACAAGGAAATGGTGTATGTGAAGGCGCCGATCACCAATGTGCCGTTTTTCAAAAACAATGAATTGGACTACTCGCGGCTGATGTGGTTTTTGGGCGACAACGCGCGGGGCCTGAGTTCGATCCTGTTTGTGATTATGGCGATCCTGGTCATTACGGCAGTGAGCAACGGCGCCAATCTGACGGATGGACTCGACGGGCAGGCGGCAGGCGTTTCAGCCATCGTGATCACGGCGCTGGGCATCCTCGCTTACCTGAGCGGCAACTCCGTGGCGGCAGATTTTTTGAAAATACTCTACATCCCGTACAGCGGCGAACTGGTGATTTTCGCGGCGTGTCTGCTGGGCGGTTGTTTTGGTTTTTTGTGGTACAATGTGTTTCCGGCCCGGGTTTTTATGGGCGATACGGGGAGTTTGACCTTGGGCGGCATTATAGCGGCGATGGCCATCATCCTGCGCAAAGAGCTGCTGATTCCATTGCTCTGCGGCGTGTTCCTGGTCGAAAGCCTGTCGGTAATTATCCAGGTCTGGTATTTTAAATATACCAAACGCAAATACGGGGAAGGTCGCCGGGTGTTTTTGATGGCGCCTCTGCACCACCACTACCAGAAACTGGGCTACCACGAAGTAACCATTTCGGTGCGGTTCTGGATTGTGCAGGTGATGCTGGCGGTGATAACGGTGGTGACGCTTAAGATCCGTTGAGATTGGATGGGGACGCGGATTGGGCGGATTAAGCGGATTTAAACGGATTTTTTATGAGATGCCCACGAAGATTGGATGGGGACGGATTGGGCGGATCAGGCTGATTAACGCGGATTTATTTTGATTTTTTATTCATAATCTTAAACGCTCTCATTTATGAAATACAAAGAAATAACCGAACAGATTATCGGTGCCTATTACGATGTCTACAATGATTTGGGATATGGTTTTTTGGAACGGGTTTATCAAAATGCTATGTATTTCGAATTGCTTGATAGAGGTCTTAAGGTAGAAGCACAGAAAAACATTCAAGTTTACAGAAATGGCCGATTGATAGGATCTTATTATGCCGACCTGCTGGTAAATGATGTAGTGATTGTTGAATTAAAAGCAGCCGCAAGTTTGGTTGAAGCACATGAAGAACAATTAGTGAATTATTTGAAAGCAACCAACCTTGAAGTAGGCCTACTTGTAAATTTTGGCACGGAACCCAAATTTGAAAGGAAAGTTTGGACCAATCAAAATAAGAAAAATTTGAAACCACCACCATTGTAAAAATCTGTTTTAATCCACAAAATCCCCATCTAACTCTAAGTAAATCTAAAATGAATCTAAGACTCGTCATACTCGGCTCCGGTGAATCCGGCACAGGCGCAGCCCTTCTGGGCAAAGCGAAGGGTTTCGACGTATTCGTATCCGATAAAGGAGCCATCAAAGACGTTTACAAACAGGAATTGGACGCGCAGGGCATCGCATGGGAAGAAAATGGGCATAGCATGGACAAAATCCTGAACGCCGATGAGATCATTAAAAGCCCGGGTATACCGGAAAAAACGGAACTCATGCAGGCCGTTCGCGCCAAAGGCATCCATGTGATCGGTGAAATAGAATTCGGGTATCGCTATGCCGGCAAGTGTAGCATCATCGCCATAACGGGTTCCAATGGCAAAACGACCACGACAGAATTGACATATCACCTGCTGAAAACAGCCGGACTGAACGTATACAAAGGCGGCAACGTCGGCAATTCCTTCGCCCGCCTGGTTCTGGAACATTCAACCCTCAACCCTCAACCCTCAACCTCCAATCCCCATCCCCCAATCCTCATCCTTCACCCTTCGCCCCTCATCCCTCCATCCCCATCCCTCATTCCTAACCCCTCATCCCTCAGCCCTCATCCCTCAGCCCTCATCTACGTCCTCGAAGTATCCAGTTTTCAATTGGATGATATGCAGCAGTTCCGGCCCAAAATATCCATGCTGCTGAATATCACGCCCGACCACCTGGATCGATACGAGTATCAGTTGGACAACTATGTGCGCTCGAAATTCCGCGTGGCGATGAACCAGGGTCGCGGCGACCTCTGCATCCTGAATGCCAACGACCCCAATATACAAGACTACCTCGCGGCCAACCCGCAGGCAGTATCCTGTAAAAAACAATGCGTGCGCAAAAGCGAACTGAAAAATGGCTACGTCCGCGTAGGCCGGAGTTACAGTTTCGATATAGCAAGCACCAATCTGAAAGGGCCGCATAACCTGTTCAATGCCGCCTGCGCGATTCGCGCTGCTTTGGCGCTGGGTGTGGAACCGGGCCTGATAGAAGAAGGATTGTACAGTTTTGAAACGCCGCCGCACCGGCTGGAACGGGTGGCAGAGATCAATGGCGTGATCTGGATCAACGACTCCAAAGCGACCAATGTCGATTCGGTTTTTTACGCGCTGCAAGCCGTGGATACCCCGATTGTGTGGATTGTAGGCGGACAGGACAAGGGCAATGATTACGAACCGCTCTTAAAATTGGTCAAAAAAAACGTAAAAGCTATTGTGTGTATGGGCATAGATAACACGAAGATTATCAAGGCTTTCGGAAAAATGAAAAAGTCGATAGTGGAAACGAAAAGCGCAGCGGAAGCAGTACAGGCCGCAGCAAAATTGGCGGAAGAAGGGGATACGGTGCTGTTAAGCCCGGCTTGTGCAAGTTTTGATTTATTTAAAAACTATGAAGATCGGGGAGAGCAGTTCAGGCAAGCGGTGTTTTTAATGATAAATGATGAATGATGAATATTTGGCCTGACAGGTGAAGTAAATTCTGTTTTTTTTCTTTTAAAGTATTGATTTTCAATAAATTAGATTTTTTTCATCATTCATCATTCATCATTCATCATTCATCATTCATCATTCATCATTAAAGAAAAATGTCTCTCGGCAACCGCATCGCAGCAGAATTAAGAGGTGATCGCACCATTTGGATGATCATCGCCGTACTGAGCCTGTTCAGTATGCTGGCGGTGTATTCGGCATCCGGCTGGGCGGCCTGGACCTCGCGGGGCGGCAACACCACCGTGTTCCTGTTGTCGCATACCGTGCGCCTGGCATTCGGGCTGTTCCTGGTATATGTATGCCATTTGATGCATTACCGGCGCTACCAGCAGATCGCGCCGTTTTTGATGTTGCTGGCCGTGCCGTTGCTGGCGATTACCCTGTTTTTCGGCTCCAGTATCAACGATGCGAACCGCTGGATCAGTTTTGCCGGTTTTAGTTTTCAGCCTTCGGAGTTTGCGAAAATCGCGCTGATCATCTACATCGCCCGCGAACTGACCCGCAAGCAGGACTACATCAGCAGTTTCAAAGATGCGTTTCTGCCGATCATCATGCCGGTGCTGATTATTTGCGGACTGATTGCTCCGGCCAACCTGAGTACGGCTTTGCTGCTGTTCGCCACCTGTATCCTGCTCATGTTTATGGGTCGTGTGAGCTGGCAGTATATTTTCCTGCTCGGTTTGTTGGGCGTGGTGGTATTTGCCGGTATGGTGGCTTTTGGGCAGTTGTACCCCGAAACAGGCCTGATCCGCGTGGATACCTGGATTTCGCGGATACAAACTTTCCTACATAGCGAAGACGGCGGTTACCAGGTGCAGCAGGCGAAAATTGCCATTGCCAAAGGCGGCATTATTGGCGAAGGCCCCGGCAACAGCATGATGCGCAATTATTTGCCTTACTGCAATGCCGACTTTATATACGCCATCATTTGTGAAGAATACGGTCTGCTGGGCGGCACGGCGGTACTGGTTTTGTATGTGATGCTTTTTATCAGAAATGTAAAATTGGTTACGAAAAGCCCCAAAGCATTCGGCGCTTTTCTGGCCATCGGATTGAGCCTGCTCCTGACTGTTCAGGCGCTGGCCAATATAGCGGTGAATGTGAACCTGGTGCCGGCAACGGGCCTCACCCTGCCCATGATTTCGATGGGCGGAACGAGTATGTTGTTCACCTGTATTTCGCTGGGGATGATTTTGAGTGTGAGTAAGTTTATTGAAAGCCTGGACTAGTGCAACGCGGATTACGCGGATGGAGCTGATTTGCGCGGATAGTGCAACGCGGATTACGCGGATTTTTTAGGTGATGACCTTAATCTTTTCATTTTTAAACTGCTTCATTTATGGAACTATTACACAAAGATTTAACAGACAAGATCTTGCGAGCATTTTACGAAGTGTACAATCAATTGCAACATGGCTTTCGTGAAAAAATATATCAGAAGTCGTTGCTGTATGAATTGAGACAATTAAGATTGGATGTGGATGAAGAGCAACCCATTTCGGTGTATTACAAAGGATTGTTGATGGGTGAATACCGTGCAGATTTGGTTGTTGAAGGAAAGATAATTCTTGAGTTGAAGGCACAAACAACCATTAAGGATGCACACGAAGCACAATTGTTAAACTATTTGAGAGCAATGCCTATAGAAGTCGGCCTTGTTCTGAATTTTGGAATAAAACCTGAATTTACAAGAAAAGTATTTGCCAATGTCCGAAAAAACCTCCCATTTGACCACTGAAATCATATCCGCGTAAACCCGCTGTATCCGCGTAATCCGCGTTGCATTGAAATCTGGTATCCAAAAACGTAAAACTCCGCGTTTCCGCGAAAATCCGCTGTATCCGCGTAATCCGCGTTGCAATATGACTAACCTTAAGATAATGATAACCGGCGGCGGCACCGGCGGACACGTTTTTCCGGCCATTGCCATTGCCGATGCCATCAAAAAATTGAGACCCGAAACGGAATTTCTTTTTGTCGGCGCCAATGGCAAAATGGAGATGGAGCGGGTACCCAAAGCGGGTTATCCGATTGTAGGACTTAATGTGGCGGGATTCCAGCGGAGTATGAGTGTAAAAAACCTCTCATTTCCGTTCAAACTGCTCAGCAGCCTGTGGAAAGCGAGACGAATTGTGCGCGAATTCAAACCGGATGTGGTGATCGGGACAGGCGGCTACGCCAGCGGGCCGGTGATGCGCAGCGCACAAAGAGCCAACATACCAACCCTCATACAGGAACAAAATTCCTATGCGGGCGTGACCAATAAACTCCTCGGCAAAAGAGCCGAAAAAGTGTGTGTCGCTTATGATCACATGGAGGCGTTTTTTCCGGCAGATCGCGTCGTATTTACGGGTAATCCGGTTCGTTCGGACATGCTGAACCTGGACGGAAAACGCGCAGCAGGTATGGAATACTATGGCCTGGACCCGGAACGGAAAACAATCGTAGTGATTGGAGGCAGTCTGGGCGCGCGAACCTTGAACAATGCCATGCGAGACAATGTGCAGTTTTTTGAAAAATACGATGGCGTGCAGGTGTTGTGGCAATGTGGCAAGTTCTATGAATACGAGTACAGCGCCTGCGAAACCGCCAAACTGCCGAATGTGCAAATCCGGTCTTTCATCGATCGGATGGATTTGCTGTACGCAGCGGCCGATGTGTTGATTTCGCGGGCGGGCGCTTTGAGTATCAGTGAATTGTGTTTGGTAGGCAAGCCGGCCATTCTGGTGCCATCGCCCAATGTGGCGGAGGATCATCAGACTAAAAATGCCCTGGCGCTGGTGGAAAAAGGAGCGGCGCGCCTGGTGCGCGATGCAGAAGCGGTGGAGAAAATGCTGCAGGAGGCTTTGCTCATATTGGAAAGTGAAGCACTGGCATTCAGCCTCGGCGAAAGTATCCGGCAGTTGGGCCGACCGAATGCCGCAGATGCGATAGCGCTGGAAGCGATTAAACTGGTTGATGAGGGTTTATAAGGGTTGATGAAGGTTGATATTCATCCACTATAAAAAAGTAAAAATTGTACCGTTTTTCGAGTGGATGAATATCAA
>JAYSZC010001026.1:0-1058 GCA_043738235.1 Lewinellaceae bacterium
GATAACAGCCCGATTTCGGAGGTTCCCTGATTTGGCTTTTCTGCTACTGTGGTGAAGAGCTACGGTTCCCTGGTCTATCCTAAGCAGCATTTCTTTTAAATTTCAACGCAATGATGGGTATTCGGATATCCCTGATTAACTGGATCTCAGCTGCGGTGTGATTGACTTTCACCTTCCGCACAAGCCTACGCTACCTGTTGGTTTTTCCCTGCCAGCGCCTTGGCAGGGAACCGGTTTTTGCTGAACATACGCCGGATCCCGGCGGTGAATTTTCTGTTGGTGGGATAACGCCGGTGGGTGGTCATGTTGTTGAAAATCATGGCGACGGCAAATAAAATTAAGGCACCAGTTAGTACTGGCGAAATAACATAGGCAAAACCGAGTGCCTTTACCTTACCGGAACCGATGACCGCGATTAAAGCGGTGGCGCCGCCGGGCGGATGAAGCGTTTTCGTTACCTGCATACAGACAATGGAGCCGGCTACGGCGAGCGGCGCGGTGAGCCAGATCACATCCGGGAAAAGTTTATACACACTCACCCCGATGAGCGCCGAAATAAGGTGCCCGCCAATGAGGTTCCTTGGCTGCGCCATCGGACTTTGAATCGCCCCGTATTCCAGGACGCTGGAGGCGCCGAATGACCCAATCAGAAAAACATTTTCCTGCCTGGTCAGCAACTGGCTCTGGAAAAAAGCGATGAGGGCAATACCGGTAAAGGCGCCGACGAATGACCAGAAATTTTCTTACCGATCAACGAGGGTTTCCTTATAAATAATATACCGGGATACCCGTAAGCCGCGCTTTAGTCTTTTTTTTATCATAGCCCGCCGCAAATTTATGGGCGCAAAAGTAGCCCTTTTTGATAGCCAGCACCCGATTTTAACACCCTACTTCCCGAAAAAATTAAATGATAAGCCTGCCCTGTATGCCAGTCCTGCAGGCACTTCCAGTAATTTCTACCCAAATGTTTTATGGTGCAAATTTATTATATAACAAAAAAGCTTGCATCCTACAATCCCTTTTATTATTTTGATTCAAGTTGATTTCGTTCCAAACGC
>JAYSZC010001027.1:0-1057 GCA_043738235.1 Lewinellaceae bacterium
CATTTTCTTGCCGGGCGCGGATTTCAGGCGCGTGTTGGCCGTAATAATTCGATGGGAAAAACCCGCGGCGTCAAATGTCCGGTCTTCGTCCGCCAGATGTATCCAGGCAAGCGGTAGCGGGTTGGCCAGGCCTGCGCGGTGCGACAAAAGCTGTTCGACCGTGAACGGTTCCGGGAAGCGGTATTCCGGCAGATAATCGCCGACCGTATCCGTCAAGGCAATTTTTCCTTGTTCCACCAATTGCAGGACCGCAATCGCGGTAAAGGTTTTGGTGATCGAATAGCCGTTAAAAACTGTGGCGCCGGTCACGGGTTGTTGTGCGACCAAATCGGCGAAGCCGGCATTGATTTCAGCCCGTATACCTTCCGGCCCGATCAGTTGATATTGAACGCCCGGGGCCTGGGAAAGCGACAGCACGTCCGTCGGATAGATTTTCGGTTCAGCAGACAAAAGGAACATGAGCATGAGCGTTGTTTTTAAAAGTATCGTTTTCATGCTGCAAAATTGCCGGGCTTTCCCAGCTCCATCCATTAACATTTGATAAGAATTGCCCGGCGCATTTATTTTTTCACGCCGCGCAGCCGGCTGAGCGAAACGGGTGTGATGCCCAGAAAGGAGGCGATCGCGGTATGCGGCACCATGTTTTCCAGGATGCCAAATTCACGCCGGAATTCCGTTAATCGCTCTTGTGCGGGTTGTGTCAGCAGCGATCGTTCCCGCTGGATTCTTTTGAGCAATTCCGATTCCAATACCTTGAAACTGAATTCTTTGATTTCAAGTGAAGCGTTTTGTAGCTCCCTGAAGGAAGCGGCCGGGATTTTGGCGATTGTGCACGACATGAGCGCTTCAATGGTGAAGGTGCTTTTGCCGTCATGCATCCGGGCAAGGCGGGGAAGAATAACCTGTCGCGGCAAATAAAACATGTAGGTCACCAGGGAGCCGTTTGCATCCAATAAGCCACATTGTGTAATTCCTTCGAGTAAAAAATATTCGCAGCCATCTGCCATGCCTTCCCGGACAATTGCGACGCCTTTGGGATAATGCGCTACCTGACAAA
>JAYSZC010001028.1:0-6593 GCA_043738235.1 Lewinellaceae bacterium
CTGGTAGGCGCTTCTTTTTCGCTGAACTGGGACCCGACGATTCTTTCATATATCGACGTGCAAAATCCGCACCCGGCTATCGGTCTTTTTAATGCCAGCAACCTGAATACACAATCTACCAATAACGGCCAATTGGGAACGATCATTTACGACCAGGCAAACCTTGGGAACGTGATCACTATTCCAGATGGCGAAACGTTGCTGGAAGTCTGTTTCAACGTGATCGGCGTTTTAGGGGAATGCTCCCCTGTACTGGTCACCAACGCCCCATCTGCCATCAATATTGAAGATGCGGTGGGTGCAGCAGTGGCATTGACAGCCATTGACGGCGAGATTTGTGTCGATTTCGTGCCTTTGTCTTACAATATTGCCGTAATCGATACCACTTGTACGGGTACGGCCAGCATCGAAGTGACCGTCACAGGCGGCCTGCCGCCTTATGAAGTCATTCGCCAAATGGTTAACCCGCTTGGCGCTGTCAGCCTGATGACGATTCCGACGCCGGGTGGAAGCGTTACATTTCCGGGGCTGAACAACGGTGATTACCGGATACTCATTACGGATAACAACGGCTTCGGTACGATGTTGGACGATACCGTTACCATCGACCTTGTGACGCTTGGCGTAGCCCTGGATGTAACTACCCAGTTGCCGACCTGTAATGGCACACCCGATGGTGTGGTAACAGCCAGTGTGCTTATCGGCACAACACCCGTTATAAACCCGGGGCCGCCGCAATTTACATTCAACTGGTTACCTGCCAATGTGCCTAATCCCACCGGTGCGGTACAATCCGGTGTGGCTGCCGGAAGTTATTCGGTTACCGTCACTGATGTGATGAGCCAGTGTACGGCAGTAGCGGCCGGTGCATTGGGCCAACCTTCTGTCATCAACGATCAAAACGTCACCATTGCTCCTGCTTCCTGTACGGGTATTTGCGACGGCTCTATTTCCTATACCGCTACGGGCGGCACCCCTTACACTACCAGCGGATCGAATACCTACGATTTCAGTTGGGAATATACGCCGGATGTTGCAACGCCGCCAAGCCCCGTGCAGGGTGGAACCGGTAATGCCAATCCGTTTTTGCTGTCCAACCTTTGCGCCGGTTCTTATTTTGTTACGATTACCGATGCCAATGGCTGTACGCTTACAGACGAAGTCATTGTGACCAACCAACGCTCCATCGACCTGGTTCTGGTAACCAGCACCAACACGACTTGCGCAAAATTAGACGACGGTACTGCCTGTGTAGAAGTACAGGAAACACCTGCTTCCGGCGGCTCGTACCTGTTTTTCTGGGCGCCTACCGGTTTCACACAGGTTGATGCGCCTCCTACTTCATCCTGTTATAATGACCTGGCAGCTGGTTCTTATAACGTACTGGCTACAGATGCCGCCGGTTGCGCTGATACGCTGACAGTGGTCATCACGGCTCCTGCCGAACTGGTGATAGACACCATCAGTCTGATACAGCCCACTTGTACCTTCCAGAATGACGGCTCCATCAGCACTTTCACGACCGGCGGTTCAGGCGGACCTTTGTATACCTATCTTTGGAGTAATAACGCCGCCACTTCATTTATCAATGGCCTGGTACCAGGCACCTACACGATTACGGTAACCGATGTGAACGGTTGCCAGGATTCGCTGAGTTTTGACCTGGCCTTGCCCTTGCCGCCGACCATCGACGGTATCGATTCTTTGTCGGTGCGCTGCGGCAGCGACGGCTGTTTGACCGTATTGACCTCTACCGGTACCAACTTTACCTGGCAGTCCATCGACGGCACACCGTTACCGAGCAATTCCGAACAAGTCTGCAATTTGCCGGGCGGCGACTATATTGTAACCATTTTTGACGACTTTGGCTGCGGCATACAGGACACCCTGAGTTTGGGTGGCGTGGATACGCTTGCTTTCACGGATACGACTTTCCTGCTGCCCTCCTGTTTCGGGTATGACGACGGACGCATCAGCGTCGGCGTCACCGGCGGCAACCCGAATTATACTTACCTGTGGTCGCCAAGCGGACAGGTAACCGGCACCCTGATTGATGTTGTTGCCGGCGCTTATACGGTGGTGGTAACCGATGCCGAGGGCTGTACGCTCAGCGGCGATTTCACCCTGCTGGAACCGGCGGCTATTGTCAATACTTTCCCCGCGACTGCGATTCAGGGAGTTTCCTGCTTCGGCGTATGCGACGGGCAGGCAGCACCCTTGGTGCAGTATGCTTCCACGCCGCCGACTTCCGGCAACTTTAGTTTTGTCTGGCAGGGCGGCAGTACCGACTCCCTTCGCACGGATCTATGTGCAGGCATCAACCGCGTGACCATCACCGACGGCGGCAACTGTTTCTTGGTCGACTCTGTATTTATTGATAGTCCGTTGGAAGTTTCCTTTACCACGCTCGACAGCACGGCTACGTCCTGCAACGGTGTGGACGACGGCAGCGCCACCGTAGCAGGCAGCGGCGGCAATGGCGGCCCTTACACCTACCTCTGGAGCAATATGGAGACTACGGCCAGCATCACCAATTTGCCGGCCGGCATATATATCGTCACGATCACCGATAATACCGGCTGCACAGGCGTGTACAGCACGGAAGTGACTGAACCTGAACCGATTCTGCTGGAAGCAGGCCCCGACCAGGACATCCAGTGTTTCGGCGGCAGCGAAGGTGTACTGAGTGTGGTGGTAACGGGTGGTAATATCGGCACCTTCACCTACTCCTGGTCTGATGGAACGAATGTGATTAGTACCACCGCTTCCGCTTCCAATCTTTCTGCGGGCACTTATTCCGTTACCGCTACCGATGCGGAAGGCTGTTCCGGCGAATTGAGCAACCTGATCCTGAGCGATCCGCCTCCGGTACAAGGCGCTTACCTGCCCTGGGAGCCGCTGCTTTGCAACGGCGACGAAACAACGCTGGTGATCGATACGATTTTCGGCGGCGCAGGCGCGCCTTACCAGTTTAGCCTCGATTTCGGGGTGCAACTGTCGCAGGATTTCCCGATCACCGTCAGCGGCGGCGAACATTATATCACATACTTCGATGTGCGAAACTGCGAATACACCGATACCATCACCATAGACGAACCTGCTCCAATTGTGGTCAGTTTCGATCCTGCTGAAATCGAAATAGAACTGGGCGATTCCTTAGTGCTGCAACCCATTATCACGGGCGCAGTAGTCGATACGTTCATCTGGACGCCGGCGAATCTTTTGCTGAACCCGCTCGATCTCAACCCGACGGTTTATACCTTCGAGTCGGAAGCGTTCAAACTCGTGGTGTTTGATGCAAACGGATGTTCGGGTACCGGCTCCGTCCAGATCAATGTCGACCCGAACCGCAATGTGTTCATTCCTAATATCTTCACGCCCGACAACCCGAGCGGGCAGAACGACCACTTCAACGTATATGTCGGGGCCGGCGTGAAACAGGTCAATTTCATGCGGGTGTACAACCGCTGGGGTGAATTGATGTATGAACGCAACAGTTTTTATCCCGATAACGATAACCTTTCGGAAGGCTGGGATGGTCGCTACAAAGGCGACTTCGTGATGCCGGGCGTTTACGTCTATATCGTGGAAGTGGAATTCCTCGACGACCGCGTGCTGCTTTACCGCGGCGACGTGACGACGATGCGTTAGGCAGGTTAGCCTTTTGAAATAAACATGAATCATCCCGAATTTTTCACTTAAGAAAAGTTCGGGATTTTTTATTGTAAAATAAACACTTACATGTGCGGGGTCGTAAGACCCGCGCACGGCGGTAACGCTTGGCTTATGAACTAAATGAAAGCCATTGGTTGTAACTCATTCTTGAGCCAGACGTTACCGCCGTGCGCGGGTCTTACGACCCCGCACGTGTCCACTTCGAACCAGTTTGCAGAAATTACAAGAATTCGGGATGTCTCATGTTTAGTACTCGATAAAAATATAAATCGGCTCTTTTTTCTATCGACACTTTTGAGGTGCCCACTACACACTCGTCAACCAGCAACTTCATTCAATAACTTTTCCCGCGCTTTGGCGTTTTAATCCGGTTGCGTATATTCGCCATCGAAAATCAGCACACTTTGCAACAAAACAGACCTTTCCGGCATTGGAGCGCCTGCCTGCTCGTACTCGTTTTCGCGGCCATGTGGTCGCTGAAAGTGGGGCACGCCTTGCTTGCGCACCAAGAACACGCCGATCATCCTGTTTGCGAAGCGGCTACCGACTTTCACGGCGCGCATCTGCACGATGAGCGCTACGCCGGCGAAGATTGTTCCCTCTGCGCTTTTGTACTGGCCGTTCCCGAAGTATTTTCCATCTCCGTATTACTCACTCCGGTCGCTCAATTACCGGATTCAATGCAACCCTCGCTGTACGAAACCCGGCACAACAAAACGGCTTTCGACACGACTACCCTGCGCGGCCCGCCCGCTATTTAATGCCTGAAATGGCCGTTTTTTGCACCACATCCTGATAGCATGCCTGCCGGCATACCGCGTCGATTTACGGTAGTGTGTCTGTTTCTGCTCTTTCGATGGCCTGCGTTTTCGGGAGCCTCGTTTGCCGGGTGCTTCGTTATTTCCACTGATTTAATTGTTCATCATGTTCAACAGCAGAGCCTACTTTACCGGCTTGTGTATGCTGGGTGCTGCCGGGTTCGCTCAGGCACAGGATTGCCATATTGCCCTGCGTGGCCATGTCATCGAGGCCGACACGAAGGAAGCGCTGGCATTCGCCACGGTATTCCTCCGGGAAGTGCAAAAAGCAACGATTACAGACGCAAACGGCTACTATATGATCCCCGACTTGTGTGAAAACACTTCCTATACCATCGAGGTAAACCATGTGGAATGCGCCCACCTGACGCAGGTCATTCGCCTGAAGGAAAATGTGGAAGTGGATTTCAGACTGACACACAACGCCGTACTTCAGGAAGTGCTGGTAATAGAAAAATCGACTGCCCCGCCGCCGACACAGGCCGTGCAAACGGTTACAAAAGCCGATCTGGAAGCAGGCAAAGGCGTCAACCTGGGCGAAACGTTGAAACGCCTGCCGGGCGTGACCACCCTGAATACGGGCGCTACCATTGCCAAACCTGTCATTCAGGGACTGCATTCCAATCGAATCGCCATTGTCAACAACAATGTCATTCTGGAAGGACAGCAGTGGGGCAGCGAACACGCCCCGGAGATTGACCCGTTTTCTGCAGATAAAATTTCCGTGGTGAAAGGCGCTTCCGGCGTGCGCTACGGCGTGGGCGCTATGGGTGGAGCCATTATTCTCGAACCCGCACCCTTGCGGGATACAGCCGGCTGGGGCGGCTGGTTGAGTGCAGGCGGCTTTTCCAACGGGCGTAGCGGCGTGCTGGCCGGTTCTACAGACTGGCATCTGCCCGGCAAATCACTGACTTTCAGGCTACAAGGCGCGCTAAAACGCAGCGGCAACCTCCGCGCGCCCGATTATTTTCTTGGAAATACCGGTGTGGCGGAGTACAATTTTTCCACCATCACCGGCTGGAAAAACAAAAGCTGGTCGCACGAAATCAGTTTCAGCCGTTTTAACCAACAACTGGGTATTCTGCGTTCGGCGCATATCAGCGACACCACTTCTTTCGGGGAGGCAATCCGCAGCGACGTGCCCCTGAACAACCGGGACGAATTTACATGGAGCATCAGCAGGCCCTACCAACTCATCCGGCATAATGTGCTGAAATACAGAACAGTATACCGGATTTCTGAAAAATGGAAACTCAGCGGCCAATATGCCTGGCAATACAACAACCGCCGCGAGTTCGACGCCCACCCGCCCTTGAGCGACCCGCAGGATCTACTGAAAAAGAACCAGTTGTCGTTTCGCATCTGGACCAATATGCTGGACCTCGCGCTCGAACACTACCCTATCCGGCACTGGCAGGGCGGCGTAGGGGTGCAGGCGCTGCATCAACTTAATTATGTCGGAAAAGGTGGACTGATACCCGATTACCAGACTTTTGGCGGCGCTATCTGGGCCATGGAACGCTGGCGGCGCTACCCTACCCCCTGGGAGTTTGAAGTCGGCGCGCGCTACGATTACCGCAACAGTATCGTGTCTACCACCGGCAACGGCAACAACAATCTCGACGAGCGCCTGACATTCGGCAACCTCTCAGGCACAAGCGGCGCCATCTATCACTTTTCGCGCTACACCCGGATGAGCCTTAATACCGGTTTTGCCTGGCGGCCACCGCATGTCAATGAATTGTATGCCGAAGGCGTTCACCACGGCTCGGCCACTTATGAGCGTGGGCGACCCGATTTTAAGCCGGAAAAAGCCTGGAATACCAACCTGAACTTCCAGTACCAGTACCGGAGAACGGATGTGATGCTGACGTTGTATCGCAATGCAATCCGCGATTTTATTTACCTGGATCCAAAACAGGCGTTTATCCGCACCATCCGCGGCACTTTCCCGCTGTACACATACGAGCAAAACAACGCCGTGTTGTACGGCCTCGACGGCAGTTTTTCCATTCCGGTATCGCCATCCTGGTCGCTCGAAAACCGCATTTCACTGCTGCGCGGATACGCCACCGAACGCGATGCCGGCGTGGAAACAGG
>JAYSZC010001029.1:0-6590 GCA_043738235.1 Lewinellaceae bacterium
CCCAAGCCCAAACCAAAAGAGCCGCCAAGCGGGATGTCTCTCACGCTCTCGCTCTCTCACTTCTCACCTCTAAAAAAACCCGGACAACTTTTCGTCGCCCGGGTCTCCGTAGTTTAAATTCCTAACCTTTATACTACTGAAATCTGTATCCAAATTTTTCTGATTGTTCTCAATTAAGTAGGTGTGCAGTTCAAATCCTTTGTAAACGCTTGATTATCAACACAGATAACCAATAACTAATAACTACTTACAAGCGGTATGCGGCGCTCAGGGTGATGGTACTGCCATAGTTGATGCGCTGCATGATATTGTCTTTGTCTTCGTTGAATTTGTGGTTTGAGTCATTGTCCTGGTAAAAAATAAAGTACGGGCGCAGGATATCGCCCCAGGTGAGTTTGACTTCACCACGGGCGCCGAAACGTTTGCTCAACTGGAAATCGAGCAGGTTGCGGTGACGCTCATAAATATCCGCATAACCGGCGGTGCCCACTTGGGCTATGCGGTCGCCAATAACATTATACACCAGTGTGGTAGAAAGGCCCCAATCGGGCAGGTTGTACGTCAGACCTGCGTTGATGATATAGGGAGATTGACCCTGCAGTGCGCGGGTGGTATCGTAGACTTCCGCGTTGGAGAGGTCGATGGTAGAGCGGATAAACGCGGCATTGGTGAAAAATGTCAGGTTTTCCAGCCGCTCGTTTACAAAACTCAGGTTTTTGCGCAACTCCAGTTCTGCCCCGTAGTTTTTGGCTCCTGCTACATTCTGGTAGGTAAATGTGCGGGTACCTGCGCCGAGGCTGCTGAACGTAAATTCGATCGGGTTGGTGAATTTTTTGTAGAACAGGCTTACGCTGAACAACTGGTTCTGACCCGGGTACATTTCGTAGCGGATATCGAAGTTTTGAATCTGCCCCCTTGTCAGGCTTGGGTTACCCACAATACCTGCATTCAGGTAAAAATCATAAAAAGCAAAAGGAGACAATTCGCGGAATTCCGGGCGCGTCACCGTTTGTGATGCCGCGATACGCAACTGGTTTTTTTCATTGAAGGCATACGTCAGGTTGGCAGATGGCAGCCAGTCTGTCGAACTCAAATCCACATTTACCGGGTTTTGCGAGTAGTCGAAAGTGTTGACTTTCTGCTTGAAATTTTCCACTCGCAGGCCCCAGGAAGCGCGTAGTTTTTCGCCGATTTTATTGTCAAACATAATAAAACCGGCGCTCAATTGTGAATTAGCATCGTAAGCGTCGCTTTTGTTGGTGATTTCGCCCATCACAAAACCGTTGTCGGCAATATTGGAATCAGCAAAAATCTGATCCTGCGACAGGTGGAGCAAAGCGCCGTTGAAACCGGCGGTTTTACGCGTCCAGCCCATCACCCGCGCATCGAACAGCCGGTCTTTCTGCTGGTACAATCCGCCCATTTTGACGGAATGTTTCCGGCCTGCCAGTACGAAAGGAACCGTAAAATCGAGGTTGCCGTTGAGTACATCCTCGCTCAGGTCGGAGTAAAAACGACCGCTTCGGAATGGATCGGCCTGAATCGGCACGAAGGCGCGGAAGGGTTCGTTTTCGTCGGCGTCGAAATTTTTGGAATAAAACATCCGGCGCAGAGAAGGCACATCGCGCGAACTGCGGTTGTAACCGCCGCCCCAGTTGAGTCTGATGCCGCTTTCAGACAATGAGTGTTCGCCGCTCAGGCGGGTAGTCAGCAGGTGGTTTTCTGTGTATTCAATAGCCGTCGCCCTGATAAAGCGCTCTTGTTCCAGGTCTTTCCCGTCCCGTGCAGTAATGCTGTTATCAGTGTTTGTAGAGTAGGTTCCTTGTAAGGAAATTTTATGTAAATTATTGATTTTCAACGATGTGTTGAAAAGCGCGCCCCACAGCACATTGTTGCGGAATTGTTTGTCGTTGTATTCGAATAACTGGCTTTGTGTATCAAAATCATAGCGGTCGGCATCCTGCAGGCGGTTGTTGTTGCTGTACGAAACCGCGAAAGTAGTACCGAGCTGCGCTTTATCGGAAAGATCATTTACCAGGCCGCCGGCAATTTGAAAACCCATATTGGGGCGTGCGCTGCTGCCTTCCGTTATAGCCCAGTCATTCTCAAACATTTGAGAAAAACGCACTTTTTCAGCGCGGGTGGCGCCAATGAATGCTGTGGGCGAGGGGAAACCTTCGGGCAAAGCCCTGTGGCCATTATCCAGGCCAAGCCAGTCCGTTTTGCCACCCATACCCGATAAGTAGGGCTGGAACGTGGTGACGTTGTTGATACCGGCATTTACACTGACGCTCAGGTA
The DNA here is from genome assembly GCA_043738235.1 of Lewinellaceae bacterium. Classification (GTDB taxonomy): domain Bacteria; phylum Bacteroidota; class Bacteroidia; order Chitinophagales; family Saprospiraceae; genus M3007. Next base: position 2,300 of record JAYSZC010001029.1, read on the forward strand.
GCTCTGCTCCGGAATATCGCGGGTATTGAGCAGGATAGCGCCACCGGCAAATTCGCCGGGCAGGTCGGCGCTGGCCGTTTTTACGATGACCAGATTGTCCAACATCGAAGAAGGGAACAAATCGAATGAAAAAGCCTTGCGGTCCGGTTCGGTGCTGCTGAGCAAGGCGCCGTTGAGCATGGCAATATTGTACCGGTCGCTCAAACCGCGGATAATGGCGAATTTGTTGTCTTGAATACTGGCGCCGCTCACCCGTCGGATCACGTCGCTGGTGGTGCGGTCGGGGGTGCGTTTGATGGTTTCGGCACTGATGCCGTCGCCGATCGTCGGACTTGTTTTTTGCAGGATGGTGAGTGCGCTCATACTCTCGCGGCCCGCTTTTGCTACAATGACTACCTCTGAAATGGTTGTACCGATCGAAGGCTCTTCGAGCGCTACATCGACGGTAACCGTTTCGCCGGCTTTCACCACAATGTCCGACACGTTTTTAGTCTGGTAACCGGTATAATTGATGGAAATTTTGTGTACACCTGGCGTGACATTGCGGATCGTAAAAAAACCGTCCAGGTCGGTGACTGCCCCGCCTCCTGCTTCGAGGCGGATGGAAGCGCCAATCAGGGCTTCAGCCAGTTTAGCGTCAATAATTTTTCCGGAGATACTGCCCGTTTGAGCTGTAAGGAAAAGCGGAAGGGAGCACAAGAGTGCTAGCAGGAGGTTAGAAATTCGTTTCATGATATGTTTGGTACAGATTTACAGGGGCAAAGGTCTGGCAGCGCATTTTTGCAGACGAAAAATGTAGTTTAAGTTAGGGTTAAGTTTGTGTACATTTCGTGTTAAGCGCAGCCCCTGTACCGACTGCTTTAGCTGCCGGATGCAACGTCCGACGGTCGTACCGGCCCCTGTACCGGCTGCTTTATCTGCCGTTTATGACGTCCGGCAGCTAAAGCAGCCGGTACGGAAACATTCCCTACCTTCGCCCCCGCACCCACAACACGTATCCGTAGAGCATGCCAAAATTTGAATCCATCAGCGCGCTGCAGGCCGCTGTCCGTTTCGGTAGTAACAGCTGCCGCGGTATAGTCGAATACTATCTTACACAAATAGAAAAAAACCGGCCCCTGAATGCTTATGTGGAGGTTTGGGCCGAAGAAGCATTGCAGCAGGCAGATGCGCTGGATCGGAAATTCAGGGAAAATCCTGCTTCCGCAGGGCGTTTATTCGGAGCAGTAATCAGTATCAAAGACAATATCTGCTATGCCGGCCACCAGGTAACGGCGGCATCAAAAATCCTGGAAGGCTTTCGTTCGCTCTACTCTGCCACAGCCGTGGAGCGCCTGCTGGCGGAAGATGCCATCCTGATCGGTCGCACCAATTGCGACCAGTTCGGCATGGGTTCCACCAACGAAAACTCTGTATACGGCCCGGTGCACAATGCTGCCGACCCGGAGCGGGTGCCCGGCGGGTCTTCCGGCGGCGCGGCTGTTTCGGTACAAACGGATACCTGCATCGTCGCATTGGGTAGCGATACAGGCGGTTCGGTGCGTCAGCCGGCCGGATTTTGCGGTATCTGGGGTTTTAAACCTACGTACGGCCGGATTTCACGACACGGCCTGCTGGCTTACGGCTCCTCCTTCGATCAGATCGGCGTGCTAGCCCGACATCCGGCAGACATTGCCCTGCTGCTCGATATTATGCAGGGGCCGGATGAATTTGATAGTACCGCCCCGGAAATAAAAAAACAACCCGCGCCCAAAGGGAATTCCAGCTCCCGCCGGATCGCTTATTTTCCACAAACGATTGACAATGAAAGCGTTGATGCAGGCGTGCGCAGCGTTACCCGTTCCTACATCGATGGGCTTGTTAAAGCCGGACACCAGGTAGATCCTGTCGATTTCGACCTGCTTGATTATATCATTCCCACCTATTATGTACTGACAACCGCCGAGGCCAGCTCCAACCTGTCGCGTTACGACGGCATTCGTTACGGCTACCGGAGTCCCGATGCCCGCAACCTCGAAGAGACGTATGTGCTCAGCCGCAGCGCGGGTTTCAGCGAAGAAGTGAAGCGCCGTATTTTGCTGGGTACCTTTGTTTTGAGCAGCGGTTATTATGACGCCTATTATACCAAGGCGCAGCAGGCGCGCAGGTTGATTCGCGACCGCATCCGGGAAATTTTCCGGGACTACGACTTTATTCTGCTACCCGTAGCGCATTCGGTGGCAGGGCGTTTTGGAGAAAAATCGGAAGACCCGGTGGCGATGTACCTGTCGGATATTTATACGGTATTAGCCAATCTGGCGGGTATACCGGCCATAGCGGTTCCGGCGGGCAAACACCCTGAAAACGGGATGCCGGTAGGGGTGCAGTTGATGGCGGATATGTGGGAAGAGGAGGATTTACTGGAGTTTGTGGGCGATTTTTAGAATTAGAAATTGCATACTTGGACGCCAATATCACCAGTTCAACGCATCAGGGATGGCTGCAAAAATAGCTTTCCATTTTGGATTGACAATACTTTCGATTTTTTGAATGGCATACCAAACCGATGGATGCTGATGTAATTGGACATCGTTTTTAAAACCATCTTTTATATGCTGCTTCAATTCAGATAAATTAAGAGTATGGTTCAATAAATTGTCATAGGGAGTGAGTAATGTCTCTATTTCAGTCACATTATTGGCTTTCAAAATACGCACCAATAGTTCCATTCGTTGATAACGATAAATGGCCGCTGCTTTCCTCGATTGCACCAATTGGTCTCTCTCGTTTAACTGCAAGACCTCCAGGGTATTAACTGCCTTGTTTATGGCCTTTTTATCAATGCCTGGCATCAACTCAAATTTGTAAGACCCCAAATTCAATAGCATAAAGTCGGTCGGATCTTCCGTGCGGGGATTAATGAAAGCGCCGTTTTATGCACTTCGTTTTGGAGATAATCCAATCTATCAACAGCTTGTTTGGGTAGAGTTTCAGATTCCAGTGGCAACATCGGTACTGTGTGTTTTTTGAAGTTTGATACGTTCTTTTTTTTCCACTTCGCTGATTTTGCCGAGGGCGAACAACATGTTCAATCTACCTAATCTTTCCACTTCTTTTTCTCCTTCGGCGCTCCTGACCGGGCTACTGCCAAATAGTTCTGTACCGTATGCATCTAGTATGTTTCCTTTAACCAACTTGTCCTTATCTGTCCCGATGATTTCTCCGGAAACTTGTTCACTGCCCGGCGCTGCCAGCCGCCAGATAGTGCCCTTGTCGGCTGCCCGGCATACCAATGGGCTATGACTGGTAGTGATAAATTGAATATTGGGGAAAAACTTGATAAACCATTGCCCTATACGAGTCTGCCAAGTAGGGTGTAGATGCGCATCCACTTCGTCAATCAGCACCACACCTGGCAAGTTGATGTATTCCGTTTTCTCGTTGTTCACAAACACCTTTTCGGCGCCATAGGTCAGCACCAATTGCCTAATCAATTCGAAGGTCATGCTTAGAATAGAACGGTAACCATCACTCATGTCAGTCACCTTGATGGCATTGTTCTTCCCATCCACGAACAAAATATTGCCTTCTAAATCTACCCGGTCGAAATAGGCGTTGTGTGGCAGCAAGCCACTGCTATTCATAAATGTTTTTAAATTATGAAAAAGCAAATCAGATTTTGTAAAGTAATGGCCGTGTGGTTCTTGTGCCACTAACTCAAAATTATAATCTTCCTTTTCTTTTAATCGCTTTCGATCCAATTCCTTCAACCAATCCAATGCCTCGGTGAGCGCCACGTCTTCCCCAAATACGCTCAAGTGCGCTCCAGCCTTAGGAGAGGAATAATATACCTTGCTCCGAATATTATCTCCTCCCGTAAAGCGACGAAAAGGCCCATAACCCACCGAGAACCATCCTGCATTGTTACTCCAATTATAGTTTGTAGGAGGCATAGGCTTTACATTGGCGTTTGATTGCATCTGGACACCTTTTTCCTCCCTTATAAATATAAGGGCATTTTTAATCGTTTTCTTAGAGGGTTGCCCCTTGCCAATTTTGTCCACCGACCAATCGGGCAACAGTTCAAGGTCAATACTTCCAGCCTGTTCCCCATTAGCGAGCCATTCCAATCGCCTCCCAAGAAACTGAAATCATGTATCGATTCCAGCAGATCTGACGTGCGGTAGCCGATCTGCAGCACCCGTACGGTATGAAGGTCCACCTGATACTCGGTGCGATCGTTCAGGATGACCTTGGCCAACCCGTCGTTGGGCCGCACATCGATGCGGTCGACGTCGCGCCAACTCATCCC
>JAYSZC010001030.1:0-6588 GCA_043738235.1 Lewinellaceae bacterium
TCGATTTTGATCCTTATGAGACACCGACTAAAAGCCAGAAAATTGGGGATGTCTCATGTTTTCACTAACAACTGCCTTTTTACATAAACGCCTGCGTGCACCTGCACCCAATAAATGCCTGCGGGCAAATCATGGAAAAAGATCATTGGTTTGGTCTCCGCAAAATGCTGTTGTATCAAAACCCGACTGCCCAACATGTCCGACACCTCCACCCGATCGGGCGGCAGCCCTATATCGGAGCAGTCCACGACCAAATAATCCGCTAACGGATTGGGATACAATTGAATAGCGTTGTTTTTCCAGACATCAGAGGTGTGGACGCCTTGCACTACCACTTCGATATTTTGTTGAAAAACCGAGGCGCCGCAAGCATTGGAAGCGATCAACGTCACGGTGTAATTACCACTGGACAGGTATTGATGCGTGACCAGGGAGTCGGATTGTACCTGCGGACTACCATCGCCAAAATCCCAGACGTAACCTGCGTCGCCGGTACCGGTATTCACCGCTTGCACCACGCCGCCCGGAAGCAATGTGTAGGTGAAATTCGCCACGGCAGCATTCAAAATTTGTACAACAAAAGTTTGTGACAGGGTATCCGCTCCGGCAGTATTTCCAACAACAAGCGTAGCCGTGTATGTCCCCGAACTGGAATACACAATCATTGGATCATAGTCTGTGGAACTTTCCGGCATTCCACCTGGAAACAGCCACTGAAATGACGCGCTGTTTTCAGATGACAGATTTTCAAACGAGATGGATACAGTCCCGCAAGCCAGGGCAGTATCAGGCGTGGCAAAACCTGCTTCCGGCAACAGTAAGATGACCACTTGCTGTGTCGTACTTACCGTATCACAGGCATTTAAAACGCTCAGCGTAACCGTGTAAGTCCCTCCTGCGGTATATAGGTGCTGCGGGTTTAATGAATTATCGGATTGTCCGTCGCCAAAATCCCAGGTAAAGTTTGTTCCGTGGGAGGATTGGTTGTTGAACACCGCCAGGCCGCCATCGACATCTACCGTAAAAGCTGCCACAGGCGCAGCGAGTACGGTAAGTTGTGCCGCAGCAGAGGTTATTTCAAAACACCCCGGACGTCGTACACGGCTGCGAAACTGCCATCCGTTTTGCAGCAACCCGGCGGATGTCAACACCAGCGTATCATCCTGAAATCCTGCAAAACCGGCGTTTCCGGCAATGTCCTGCCAGCCCGTGCCGTCATTTTGCTGCCACTGGATATCCCAGTTCCCGGCATTGGTTTGAATAAAAAAATACGCAAGGTCGCCTGCACAAACCGTATCGGAACGGGTATCCTGCAAAATTGCCGGGCGAATGGCGGCGGCGCCCTGAGGAATAACGGGAACAGGCTCCAAACGCCCGTTTTTACCCGCTTCAGCATTGTTGGATGAACCGTTGCAGGCATTTCCGGAACTGGTAACGATGCCCGGCTGTCCTCCCGGGGGCATGGTAATTCCTGACAAATTTGTCAGAATGCGTCCGCCGCTGCCACCGCCGCCCGGGCCGAAGCAACGGTTGCTATTGCCGTTTAAGGTATTCCCGCCATGACCACCGTTGGCTCTTATCTGCAAATTGGCGGGAGCATTCACAACGTCTAGCCAGATCGTACCGCCTGCGCCGCCGCCGCCGCCGCCATCTCCGTCCGCTGTCCCGGCATCCTGGCCGTTGGCGGAAATAATGGGTTGTGTTCCGGTAATTGTACCGGCGCTGATAAAAATAATGCCGCCGCCATTTCCACCCGAACTGAGAAGAGTGTTATTGGCATGTCCTGCGCCGCCGCCGCCGCCCGGGAACAGCCGCAGTTGATGGTCGGTAATTTCTTTGCCGCCCAAGCCCGGAAAATAACCGTCGCATCCAAAAGAAGAGGGTTCGTCATTGTCGCCGCCTTGGCCGCCCTGTGTGAGATGAGCGCCGCCGCCGCCGCCGGCATTGTGGTCATTGCCACCGCCGCCGCCGTTGGACTGTGGGCCGCGGCCCAGTTCTTTGCCCGTTTCCGACAAGGCAATACCTTCTCCTTTGCTGCCGCCGCGCCAGTTGCCCAGGCTATAAAAATAGGCCGCTTCAGGAATTAAAAAATTGCAGTTATTGCCCGGAGCGATATAGGCCGATCCGCCGCGAAAACCGAGGCCGTCCGCTACGACCGGCGCGTGCAGCACCAGAGTATCACTTACTTCGAGGGCTAAAACGCCGCCGGTGCTGCCGTTCCAGGGCTGCGCAAAAAGGGTATCCGTTACCGTAATACGATCGTATTGTGCGATCCGGACAACCTGTACTTTTCCCGAAGGCTGGTACCGGTGGATCATAGGATTGCGGAGAAAAAAAACGCCGGAACCAACGGAATCCACGAGGGCGCGTTCGTAACGTCCTGCTGCGTTTATCGCCAGCGTATTGCCATAAGCGCTGTTGTTTCCCGAGGCAATGGCAGCGCCCTGCATCTGGATCAACAACACCGAATCTCCTTTTTTGAATCCGCTCGTATCCGCAACGAGCACCGCGCTCAGGCAGCTGTCTATACCCGTCACAACGGCATAACGGTTCACAACACCGGAAATAGTTTGGGCGGTCATCCCTACGGTTAAAAGGACTAAAACAATCAACAGAAAGCTGCGAATCATAAGAAAAGACGGGTTACCGGATTGAAAATGCACCGTGTTTTTAAGAAAAATTATGACAAATGTGTTGTTGTAAATAGTTCTTTTTCAGAGACTTACATAAACACTTTATCCTTGTTTAAGTTTGTTTGAAATTTTTTATTTTAAATTATTGCACATACTGAAAAAAAAATTTACGTTTGTATAATGCTTGTGAAATATAATATGATGTGACAACGCATTTTTAATCCGGAATTCTTGCCAAACACAGCACAGCCATAATGATCTGGTCGTGCGGCACGCTTTAATCTTTCATTTATTCATTCGTTTTTCTCCATCCGCACCTTTGGTGTAATGTTTCTGTATTGGATTGATTCGTGGCGTTGCCATGCATCAAAGGAGCAATTTATGTCTGTGTGTATACCGCTTCCAGGAAAAGAGGGTAACAGCTACTACTGCTACCCCCCGTTTCCCCTACCCCCAAAGCCCCCGGTTTAAACCCTGAAATGGCCGGGTAAAACAATCAGAGTAAGGGTCACTTTAAACTTTTGCAAAATTATGAAAATTTGCCATTTTTCTCCCGGCCTTTATGGGCTGCTCCGGCATGGCAGGTACCTGCTGCTTGCCTTTTTATTCACCCTGGGTTCCTGCCAGAAAGATTTTATTTCCGATGTGGCGGTCTCCGAAAACGATACGGCAGGTATCGTCCGGCACCTGAGCACTTCCCGCTCTTCCGACCTGGAAAGCGAAGTGGTTCGTTATACGCAGTGGATGATTACCAACATGATCCCGCTGGTACAAAATAAAGCAGTGTACGACGATATCAGTAATGGCCAATACTACACCAGCCGGGTTCAATCGAAGTTAAATGAATTGGGCTTTAGCGGGTACGGTGATTTTGCGGCGGAGTATGCTGCAGAAGGTGGAAACATCGTGGAAGCAATCAAATCCGGTACACTTACCCGAGAGACCTTCACATTCATGCTTAGCCAGCATATTGGTGATTTAGACCTCACTAAGTTGGGCCGAAGCGCTTTGCCCACTTCAACCTCACCGGGTACGCCCTGCTATGACCAACTTATAAGCAATCTGGCTTTCGTGGCTATTGAAGTGGGCATTGCTGCCTTTAGCGGACCATGGACTGCCGCAGTTGTCGGTATGGTAGGCGTTGCGGCGGCTTATGTTGGGTTTAAACTTTGTCTGGATGAGAATTATCCTGAAAATTAGTTGCAACAACCATGACTTATGGTAATGATACACATCTTCAACCATCACTTTTCACAAAAAAAAACACAACATGAAAAACCTGATGTTCTTATTCCTACTCGGCTTGATCGGATTTAGCGCCTGTAAGCAAGAGCAAACTGCTTCCATTGATTTTACTGCGCTTCAAAAAAGCATGGATGCCGATCCAGAGGTAGCCAAACTCCGCTCACTGTTATACAGCTATTCGCGCATATTAGCATCCATTCCGGAACCTGAATATGATGCTATTATCAGCCAGCTGCATTCATGCGGACTGTATGGCAGCACTGCCTCTATTACTGATTTGGAAAACTGTTTAACCAACACGGCTTCAAAAGATGCATATATTGAATTCCAAAAAGGATCTCGGGCATACGACAAGCAATATGATGTTGTAAAACAGCGCTTCTCTGAATTTTCGCAATTAAGTTACGAAAAACAAGCGGAAGTCCTTGTGAAGGTAAATCAACAAGAGGCGGATAAAGTGCTGTCAGATTATCTTTCTAACCGTAAAAAATAACAGACACTATGAAAAAGTACATCTCAGTTCTGGTTTTATGCGTCTGCATGAGTATGCATTATATTGCTTTTGCAGCAGCGCCTTGCACTACAAGTTTTGCTCTTGGTTATGCTATTGCTTTAAGAGATTTGGCAGAGGGAACGGCTAAATGTAAAGACGCTGCCTTGGAAGGGCCTTGCCAAGAAGAAATCAATGTCAGTTATAGACGATCAACGCGAATCCTAGAGCAAAACTTCAGCGAATGCTGTTGTGTAAATGCTTACTCGGAATGCTGCAATTAACAGCATTAGTATCAAAATAAACAAAAAACAAACAGCATGAAGAAGGGGTGGCGTCGCTCATAGACATGCACGCTGGATTTTTTAAGAAAACATCGGTGAAATTCTTTGGAAATCGGAATAATTCATCGTGTTAATCTGATCAATTTTTCAGGCATGGATTATATTTGTGGCGTCATCCTTTTATTTTATTCCGCTTCAGCATCATTTTTGTTAAACCTTTTCAACCTAACGTACATGAAAACCTTCCTCTTTGTTTCTGTACTGGCATTCCTGCCAAAAAGCCGGCGCTTACTGCTCATGTTGACGCTTGCAGCAGGTCTACAGGCTACACTTTCCGCTTCCACACTGTTGTCATTCATTCAACCGGACAGTCTGCAACCGAAACTACCTTGTTACAATCAACTTACAAAAGATGTTAAACGGGCGGCTTTAGATATCAGTGCACAGGCAACCAGTATTCCCGGAGGCGTTGTGGATTTCATCGCTGCGGTGGCACGTTCGAACCGTAAGTTTAGGCGTTGCCTCCATGAACATTATCCACTCGGTCAAAAGTGAAACAAAACCCAAATCACATGAAAAACCTGTTCAACATCTTTATTAAAATTTTCTTCATTGCCTCCCTCCTCTTCATCCTTCCCAGACTGATATGGTCGCAATTTTTTCCCACTTATATCAAGGGAAGTATTTCGCCTGCACTCAACTGGGTAATCTGGCAGGGCGTTTTAATGGCGCTGGCAATATCCATATTACTAACAGCCGTCCATGCCTGGTTCGTACAAAGATTATCGCAGGGAAAAAGTGATTCTGTCGATTACGGCGTCCGTCAGTTATTGGAAACCGAAGTAGGGCAACCCCTGCATACTTTGTTTCAGGACCTTAAAAACCAGTTGTCGTTGAAGCGCTGGAAAATAGTCCGGCAAGATGAAAACAAAAGTATTTTACAATTCAAAACAAATCCTTCCTTGTATAGCTGGGGCGAAATTGTCACCATCGAGTTAAAACCCGATGAGGTACATCGCACCAGGATAAAGGTGGAAAGCAAGCCCTTGAGTTGGTTGGTATTGACCGACAACGGCAAAAACCTGCGCAATATTCAAACGGTGGAGCAGGCATTGGGTATAAAACAATAGTCATTGCGACCGGCAAGTGGGATTTCAACAGTTTTTCAGGAGATATTTGGTTTTTTGACATGGGCGTGCGTACATTTGCGCCCTCGAAAAGCCCGGTGCTATTTTATATAAGTAGCCGGGCGAGTTTTTTCTCATTTAAATTTTCAATACCAACATGCCTGTCAAACTTCGTTTGCAACGCAAAGGCCGCACCAAGGCTCCGTTTTATCACATTGTAGTCGCTGACGCCCGCGCACCCCGCGATGGCCGTTTTATCGAAAAAATCGGCACTTACAACCCGCTTACCGTACCTGCTACCATCGAACTGAACCGCGACCGCGCTTATGAATGGTTGAAAAACGGCGCACAGCCCACTGATACCGTTCGCGCTATCCTTCGTTTCAAAGGTGTATTGCTGCGCAAACACTTGGACCGCGGCGTAACTAAAGGCGCTCTGACGCCTGAGCAGGCTGACGCTCAATTGGCTCAATGGATCGAAGCCAAAGAAGCCGGTATCCAAAAACGCCGCGAGGCAACGGTTGATGCCAAACAAAAATTCAAAGCAGCCGTTGACGGCACCGCTAAAGTGAAAGCCAAACCGGTAGTAGTGGTAGAAGAAGCCCCTGCACAAGAGGCGCCGGAAACACCCGCACAAGTAGAAGAAACCGTAGCAGCAGTAGCCGAAGAAGTTGCAGCCCCAGTTGTGGAAGCAGTTGCTGAAGAAGCAGCACCTGTGGCCGAAGCAGCAGAAGTAGTAGCCGAAGAAGTTGTGGAAGCAGTTGCTGAAGAAGTAGCGCCTGTGGAAGAAGTGGTTGCAGAAGTAGCGA
>JAYSZC010001031.1:0-2625 GCA_043738235.1 Lewinellaceae bacterium
TTCCTCGTATCTTCACCCCATGCAAACAACCTACATCAATGCCCGCGTCTTCACCGGCGCCGAAGTGCTCGAACGGGCGCATGTTACTGTTGAAAACGGATGGATAACCCATGTCAGCAGCGGAGATGCGCCGAGCCACGCCCGCAAGCTGGTCGATCTGCAAGGCCGTTCCATAGCGCCTGCTTTGATCGACCTGCAGGTGTATGGCGGCCAGGGAAAACTGTTCAACAACGAACCGACCGTAGAAACCATTCAAAAAACTTATGAAACCGTCCGGGCAGGCGGCGGCGCTTTTTTTCAAATTACGCTTTCCTGTTCGCCGTTGGAAACGATGTGGCAGGCCATCGATGCCTGTCGGGAATACATGGAATCCGGCGAAAAAGGCCTGCTGGGGCTTCACCTCGAAGGCCCCTATTTTAACCCTGAAAAAAGAGGCGCGCATCCGCTCCAACACATCCGAACGCCCCATCCCGACGAAGTGGCCGAAATCATCGAACGTGGAAAGGGTGTGTTGCGCTATATGACCATCGCGCCGGAGCGATTCGACGATGCATCGCTCGATCTGCTGCTGCAAAGCGATATTTTGTTGTCCGCCGGCCACTCCAATGCCACGTTTGACGAAGCCATGCGTGGTTTTGAAAAAGGCATCGGCAGGACGACGCACCTGTTCAATGCCATGAGTCAAATGCAGAGCCGGGCGCCGGGATTGGTGGGCGCTACCTACCTGCACAAACCCTGGACGAGTATTATCGCAGACGGGATACATTGCGATTATAACTGTTTGAAAATCAGTAAGGAATTGCTGGGTGAAAAACTGTTCCTCATCTCGGATGCCGTGACGGAAAGCCTTACAGGCGACTACCGTTTCCGTTTTGCCGGCGACCGCTACACAGACGAAACGGGCACATTAGCCGGCTCTTCTCTAACGATGTGGCAGGCGGTGCAAAATGCGGTGCAATACGCGGGCATCCCGCTCGATGAGGCGCTGCGCATGGCGTCTACCTATCCCGCTGCCGTGATCGGAGCAGGGCAGCGACTGGGCAAAATTGCCGATGGATACGAAGCGTCCCTGCTTGTATTTGAGTCCGCAGCCGTGAGCCGTGAGTCGTCAATCGTGAATCGTGAGTGCGAAGTCCATATAAGTCCATAGTCCGAAGTCGTCAGTCCGAAGTCATCGTCAGTAGACTTACTCGGATGCTCATTCCTCATTCCTCATCCCTGATTCCTGTTTCTTGATTTTGTGGTTTTCCCGGAATGCTTCATCTTCGCAGCCATAAATCTTCCTATGCCATGAAGCAAGTACAGCTGTTGCTCTTCTTTTTTTTGTTCGGTACCCTATCGGCGCAAACGCCGGTCAATCAATTGTCGCCGGATGCCCATATCAGCCTGATGACCGTTGCGCCGGGTGAATTTGTGTACAGTACGTTCGGACACAGCGCCATCCGGGTGTACGACCCGCAACAAAGGATCGATCGCTGCTACAATTACGGCACCTTCGACTTTGAGCAGCCGAATTTTTTGCTCAAATTCTGCCGGGGCAAACTCCTGTATTTCCTCGATCTGGAACCTTACCGGAGTTTTGAATACGGCAACCTGTCCGACCGCAGGGCCATGAAGGAACAATGGCTGCAACTCGATACCGTACAAAAACAGCGGCTTTTTTCGCTGTTGCAGGAAAACGCAAAGGAAGAAAACCGCTACTATCAATACGACTTTTTTTACGACAACTGCGCTACCCGTATCCGCGATATCGTCAAGGAATCGCTTTTTCACCAGATTGCTTTTGACAGCACGCAACTGCCCCTCGGACTCACCATGCGCGATTTGCTGCACCAGTATCTGACCACCTTGCCCTGGACGGAATTCGGGATCGACCTCGTGCTGGGCACACCTGCCGACCGGCGCGCAGCGCCCGAAGACTTTATGTTTTTACCCGATTATGTGCATGATATGTTTGCTGCGGCCAAGTTGCCCAATGGCGCTCCGCTGGTCGGCAATGAACGTTTCAATCCGCAACAACCGTTCCCCGCGCCGGAGTGGAAACCGGGCTTTTTTGAACGACCCTTGCTGGTGACTTGTTTTGTGGCGCTGCTCGGACTGCTCAGCATGGCCAACCCGCGCACCGAACACATATTTGATACGATCTTCTGGTTTGTACTGGGCCTGGCAGGCCTCATCATGGCGCTGCTGTGGTTTGCGACCGACCACTCCGCTACCAAATCCAATTATAACCTGATGTGGGCCATGCCGACGCACCTGCTGGTGTTCTGGCGGCTCCGGGCCACGGAGCAACTGCGCCATTATTTTACCGTCATGGCTATTCTCGCTGCGCTGGCGCTTATTTTCTGGAAATTCTGGCCCCAGGCCATGCCCACGGCGGCGATACCCCTGGCGGGACTGGTGGTCGTGAAGGGACTATGGAGGCAGTGGTGGGAAAGAGGCGAGAAGTGAGAGGGTGAGAGGGTGAGAGGGTGAGAGACGTCCCGTTTGGCATTTGGCTGTATTTCGAGGCTGGGTTTTTCAGGCCAGTAATCGTGAGACGTGAATTGTGAGTCGTGAATCGTGAGTGGCATTCCGTTAGAAGAATTATTGAGTTCTTTTTTCTAACGGAATGCCACTCACGAT
>JAYSZC010001032.1:0-6583 GCA_043738235.1 Lewinellaceae bacterium
GGCAGACAAAACGCTGGCGATCATCAAAAAATACGGCTTTACTAAAACCTGTTATGTCGGACGCCCGGATCCTTCTTTTCAATATTTGCTCGTCAATAACTCCAGCCCCAGCGGCGCTGCCACCGGCGAAGATTGCCTGAAGTTCAAACCGGCTAACGTGACTATTAAAAAAGAGGGTTCTCAATACCTGATGACAGACGGCACTTCCAGGATGTTTATGTTTCCGAATAAAAGGGAGGCCGACCTTGCCCTGGCAGCTATTCAAAAATACGGATTCACCTATCACTGCTTTGTGGGGCGTCCTGATGCATCCTTTGAATACATGCGAAAATAAGTAAAAAGGCAAAATTGCAAAGGGCAAAAGGCAGTGTAAATCAATCAGTTACAGAAGATTTTGTGTTAACTGATGTTGCACACCTACTTATGTTTTTCAAACGATTCAAACCTGATAAAAAGATGCGAACGTTTCTCTATTTAATGCTTTTAAGTCCCTGGTGGGGCTGCTCCCAAACCCCGAAGCCGAGCTATTCGGAAGCGGATAGCGCCGTAGAAGTGCGTGCTGGCAGTACGTTTGCCATCCAGTTGCCGTCCAATATCGGAACGGGATACCGTTGGGAATTAAAAGAACAGCCGGATGCTGCCCTGCTTACTTTGGTGAAACAGGAGCACCGTTCCGGCGCAAGTACCGAAGACAATGCCGAAGGCCTCGATCATTTCCTCTTTGAAACGCATAAAAAGGGCGACCTGCAACTCCGGTTCTGGTTTGTGCGGCCCTGGAAAAAGGATAAGGCCGATGATCCGAGTACCAAGGAAAAAACGTATACTGTGACGATACGTTGATGGTTTGTTAACCGTACTGCATTTTTTAGAAGGGCGTCTCATCAACCAGATGGGACGCTCTTCGTATTTTGTACCGTACGCGGATATTTTTACCACTTGGTGTACTTTGTGGTAAAAAAAATACTCGTGTGGGTATCAAAAAGAAATTTATAAAAATCCGTCTCATCCGTTTGATCCGTGTTCCAAGAATAACAGGACGTTTATGAACAAAACAATATTCCTTTTCGCACTCGCAGCGCTCTCCGCCTGCCAAACCGCCCAAAAAACACCCCTGTACCAGTCGCAGGCGTTTAAAGTGTATCCCGACAAGGTGGTGCAAGGCGTCCACCAGGCGCAAGTGATTTCGCCCACACAGATACGGTCTAACTACCGAAATGCAGAACAACGATTTTTCACAACAACCCATTCAACTGGCGCCGAATCTTTTCAGCCTTCCCAACCCGCAGGCCAGACGGGCCGGCAATATGTTGAAATGGGAAGCTATAGAAGGCGCCATCCATTACAGGATTTACAAAAACGGAGAGTTTGTAGAAAAAGCGACTGCAACAGAATGGGAAATAACGACCGTCACACAGCAATTCAGCGAGTACAAAGTAAACGCGGCGGATCGGCAAGGCCACGAGTCTTTCAGCAGCGAACCGGTCGTTTTTACGGATGATTCGGCAATAAAAATATTTGAAATAGAGGCTTTCGCACAGGCGTCCAAATTACCGTACAGCAATTATTCAGGTAGCGGTTTTGTTGAAATCAGCACGGAAAAGAACAGGCGTATCGACTGCCGAATTACGGTGGAAACGGCGGGTGAATATTTCATCCAGGTACACTATTCCAACGGCAGCGGCCCCTGGAACACCGATAATAAATGCGCGATCCGCAGCCTGACGGTCAACGGCGAGTATGCCGGTGTGCTGGTTTTTCCACAACGCGGCAAAGACGAGTGGTCCGACTGGGGATTCGGCAACAGCCGCAGCGTGTTGCTGCAAAAAGGAGAAAATATAGTGTCGCTATCTTTTGAAGACTGGAACAACAATATGAATGTCGAGGTCAATACAGCCATGTTGTATTTTTTTAGTTCTGTTGTGTAAATATTTCGCAAAAAAGTATCTTTCGCCAAATTTTACGCATCAAACAACGAACTTACCACATGGAACTGGTCATTGAAAACCTCTCAAAAACGTATGGCAATGGTATAAAAGCCCTTAATGGCGTATCGCTGACCATCCCGCAGGGCATGTTTGGCCTGCTCGGCCCCAACGGCGCGGGGAAATCCACCCTGATGCGCACCATCGCCACCCTACAGGATGCCGGCAGCGGCAGCATCACACTGGGCGAATGGGACGTGCTGAAACAACACGATCAAGTGCGCCAGATACTTGGTTATCTGCCCCAGGAATTCGGCGTGTACCCGCGTGTCAGCGCCGAAATCATGCTCGACCATATTGCGCGGCTCAAAGGTCTGGCTAACCGCAAGGAACGCGCCCAACTTGTAGAAGCCTTGCTGCAAAAAGTAAACCTCTGGTCGGCCCGCAAACGCAACCTCGGCACCTACTCCGGCGGTATGAAACAGCGCTTCGGCATTGCGCAGGCCCTGCTAGGCAATCCCAAACTGCTGATCGTTGACGAGCCTACGGCGGGCCTCGACCCGGCTGAGCGCAACCGTTTTTACAACCTGTTGAGTGAGATCGGGGAAAGCACCATCGTCATCCTCAGCACCCATATTGTGGAAGACGTGCAGACTTTGTGCAAACGTTTTGCCATCATCTGCGACGGCGAGGTGCTGTATGTCGGCACGCCCCACGAAGCAGTTCAAATGCTCGGCGGCAAAATCTGGGCAAAATCCATCCCGAAAGAAGAAGTGGATGATTACCGGGAGCAATACCAGGTGATCGCTACCAACCTCAGCGAAGGGCGGCTCTTTATCCGCATCGCCGGCGACGAGAATCCCGGCAACGGTTTCACGCCTGCAGAACCGACGCTGGAAGACGTGTACTTCCGCGCCATTTCGAGTAAAATGGATTTGGTGACCTTGTAAACCTGCCTAAAACCTGATGAATATGTTCCTTTCCATCTTCCTTTTTGAACTCCGGTATCGCCTGCGCCGCCCGGCGACCTATGTTTATTTTTTCGCACTGCTGGCGCTCACTGCCCTGATTATCGCCAACGGCGGTCTTGGCATCAGCGAAAAAGTGCATTACAATGCTCCCGTTTCGATCAGCCTGTACATGACTATCCTCGGTATTTATTGTGTGCTGATTAGCTCGGCGGTGATGGGCGTACCGCTGTACCGTGACATCGAACACCAGACCAAAGAATATCTCTTATCGACACCGGTTTCTGCCGGATCGTATTTCTGGGGGCGATTCTGGGGATCGTTTGCGGTGCTGGTATTGATTAGCCTGGGCGCGCTGGCGGGTTATGTCCTCGGCAGCTGGCTCGGCCCGGCATTTGACTGGAGCAAACCCGAGCGTTTCGGCCCGAATGTGCCGGTTCATTATTTCTGGCCATTCCTGACGATTTTCCTGCCCAGCCTGTTTTTTACCAGTTGTCTCTTTTTCGGACTGGTGGCGCTGACGCGCAACAACCGCGTGTTGTATTCGGCTTCCATCCTCCTGTTTATCCTGTATTTGCTGGCCAATTTCCTGGTGCGCGATCTGGAAAACCGCGACCTGGTGGATTTTCTCGACCCCTTTGCGCTCAACACACATACCAATGCCACCAAATATTTAACACCCGCCGAACAAAACACGCAACTCGTGCCCATGCAAGGCAATCTGTTGTGGAACAGGCTGTTGTGGACGGGCGTGGGTTTGCTGACGATTCTCGGGGTTTATTTCCGCTTCAATATTCAGCGTTTTGTTTCGGAAGCTTCGCGCGGCAAAAGCGGAGGCAAATCCGATGCCGTTCCTGTGCCGGCACGAGTGGCGCTGCCCTTGTCGACGCGACAATTTTCGCGCCGTTTAGACTGGTCTAACCTGTGGAATCTGGGTAAATTGGAGTTTGGCAACATCATCCGCGATACGTATTTCATCTCGATCATGCTGGGAGCGGTGATATTCCTCTTTCTCGACGACTGGATTGGCAACCTGCAATACGGCGTGCCCGACCGGCCGCTGACGATGAATATGTTGTTGTTCAAAACCTACAATTACGGTTTGTTCGTCTTTATCCTGCTGATGTTTTACGTAGGCGAAACGGTACACCGCGACCGCGCGACCCGTTTTGACAACATCGGCGACGCGCTGCCGGTGCCCAACTGGGTGCAACTCGGTTCCAAGTTTGTCGCCATTGTCGGCATCTGCGGGTTATTGGCTACCATTCCTATGCTCGTGGGTGTGCTCGTGCAGGTGCTGCACGGTTTTTTTAACTTCAAATTCGGTTTCTACTTCGTTGATTTATACCTGATTACATTCTGGGATTACCTGCAAATGGCTCTCCTGGCTTTCTTCGTCCACGCCTTGGTCAACAATAAATTCGTCGGCCACTTTGTCGGACTGGGCATCTGGATTATGATGTTCGTGCTGCGCAATTTCATGGATTTTGGATACAACCTCGGTTTTTACAGTTACAAACCCGGTTACCTGATTTCGGATATGAACAACTTCGGGCATTTTGCGCAACCCTTGTTTTGGTTCAATCTGTACTGGATGGCCTTCGGATTTATCCTGCTTTTTGTCGCTGCCCTGTTGTGGTCGCGCGGCGCGGAGCAAAGTTTCAAAACCCGATGGCAAAACCTGCGGCGGCGCTGGAACCCGCGTTTCAGCCTCGGCATCCTGGCCTTAGCCGCTATATGGCTCGGCAGCGGCAGTTTCATCTACTACAATGTGAGTGTGCTGAACAGGCACTACAATGCCGACGAAGTCAAAAACATACAGTCGGATTACGAAAAGCGCTACAAAAAGTACGAATTCCTGGCCCAGCCGAAACTGACCGATCTGGCCGTATATGCCGATATTTTCCCCGACACGCGCAGCCTGAATATGCGGGTTGTGATGAAAATTCAGAACAAAACCGGGCAGCCCATCGACTCGCTGCACTTGAGTTCGGAAGACGGCCAGAAATACGCGCTGTTTTTTGACAAACAGCCGCTGTCGCCGGCCAAGTTCGATCTGATGCAGCGGCCTTTGATGACCTTGTTTTATGAAAAACCGGACACGGGCGGCTATCGCATTTTTGCCCTGCCACGCATCCTGCAACCCGGCGATACGGCCACGCTCGAATTCCAGTACACGGTTAAAAATCCCGGCTTTGTGAACGACGGTTACCGCCGCGAGATTGTCGAAAACGGCACGTTCAGTTACGGCAACGTACCTTCTATCGGATACGACCGCAACCGCGAAATGGACAGTGATGAAGACCGCAAAAAATACGGGCTGCCGGACAAACCCGACGATCTGCCGCCCCACCGCGACCCCCACGGCGAACGAACCCTGCTGTTTAATGACGACGCCGATTATATTTCATTCGAGTGTGTGGTCAGTACGGTGCCCGATCAAATCGCCGTGGCTCCGGGTTACCTCCAGCGCGAATGGACGGAAGGCGACCGGCATTATTTTCACTACAAACAGGACAGCAAAACGGACTACTTTTTCACGATTGTCTCCGCGCGTTACGAGGTGCTGCGCGACAAATGGACTTCGCCGGAAGGCAAAGACGTGAACATCGAGATATTTTACCACCGCGAACATGCCTACAACCTCGACCGGTTTGTGGCCTCGCTGAAAGACGGACTGAGTTATTTCCACCTGCACTTCGGCCCGTATCAGTTCCGACAGGCGCGCGTACTTGAATTTCCGCGTTACGCGGCATTTGCGCAGTCGTTTCCGAACACCATTCCTTACTCGGAAGATTTTGGCTGGTACGCCGATTTCAGCGACCCCAACGATTATGACTACGGATACTACGTGACCGCCCACGAACTTGCGCACCAGTGGTGGGGCCACCAGGTCGTGCCGAACCTGACGCGCGGTTCCAACCTCATTTCCGAATCGCTGGCCGAATACTCCGCGCTAATGATCGCCAAAGAGAAATACGGCCCCGACAACGTGCAGCAATTCCTCAAATACGACCTCGACCGCTACCTGCGCGGCCGTGCCGGCGAAAGTAAAAAAGAGAATGTGTTCCTGAATTGTAACCGGCCCTACCAGTGGTATCAGAAGGGCAGTATCATCCTGTACGCCTTACAGGACTATGTCGGCGAGGCCAAACTGAACGGCGCCATCCGCGCTTTCCGCGACAGTTTCGGACTGAAAGAAACACCTCCGTTTCCGGGTAGCTACGACCTCTACGATTTTGTTAAAAAAGTGACGCCCGATTCGCTGCATTACTACTTGGAGGACAGCTGGGAAAAAATCACGCTGTACGAAAACCGCGTCCTCAGTGCCAAAGCGCGCAAACTTGCCGATGACCGCTACGAAGTGACCCTGCAGGTGAAGGCCCGCAAAATGTATGCGGATGAAAAAGGCAACGAAACCGAAGCGCCCGGCGTCAACGATTACCTCGACATCGGCGTGTTTACCGACGACAAAGTAGAGGAAAACGGCAAAAAACTGACGCAACCGCTCTATCTGCAAAAACACCGCCTGACCGCCGGTGAACATACCATCGTGCTGACTGTGAACGGCAAACCTGTTCGCGCAGGCATTGATCCGTACAACAAAATGATCGACCGGGTGCCTGAGGACAATCGGATAGATGTGGAAAGAGAGGACTGAGGAATGGGGAATGAGGAATGAGGAATGAGGAA
>JAYSZC010001033.1:0-2621 GCA_043738235.1 Lewinellaceae bacterium
TCAAAAGGATCGGCGTTAACAACAGTACAAATTTTTATTTCGTTTTCGCTACCAGAAACTTTCCAGGTTTTAAAACCTGGAAAGTTTAGCACTCGATAAGAAAATAAAATTTGGTTCTTTTTTCAGTTCGATCCTTTTGACACAACCCCCTAGCCGAACAGGGTTCGGCTGTACATCACCTTTCAACTAAAAACACATGCACCACCTATCCAAGAGCACCTTATTCATCTTTTTTCTAGCTTTTTATACTTTCCATCTCACCGCACAGGTCGGCGTCGGTACCAAAGCACCCAAGGGCGCTGACATCTACTTTGACGGAACCCGCGACATGCTCGACCAGAAATGGATGTACTGGGCCGGCCCGCGGCTGGCAGCCAAACCACCCATTAAATGGATCATCGTGGCCGATCCGGTCGACGGCGGCACTGTGCTGAACAGCAACGACCCGACTGCCGCAGGTGGCAAGTACGGTACAGCCGATATTGTCACCAAAAAAGCCTTTCGCGATTTTCGCTTGCATGTTGAATTTTTTATATCCGAAAAAGGCGGCAACAGCGGCGTGTACCTGCAAAACCGCTACGAAATTCAGGTGCTCGACGGCGACACGACCTCGCATGGCATGGCCGCTGTCATCAATGAAACCAGTTCGCCGTATTACGCGTACAATGGTATCGGAAAATGGAATGCCTATGATATTGTTTTCCGGGCTGCCCGTTTCAAAGACGGACAACGTAGCGAGAAAGCCATGGTTTCCATGTGTTTCAACGGACAAAAAGTATACGTCAACCAAACCATCAACCAGGTCTGGGGTGGTCCCAACTCAGGTATCGACGGTGGCAACGACGGCGGAAAAGGCATCACCGATATGCCCGGTGGCCTCAAACTCCAGGCAGAAGGCCACAACGTTTTATACCGAAACATCTGGATACAGGAATTAGACCTCGAGCAGCCGGAAACCGACCTGTTTGCCGTTCAGATTCCGCTCTGGCCCAAAGGCGCACCCGGTTTTGAAAACCGTCGCACCGAACCCGAACAGGCCAAAGACTGGTGGGTGAAAAACGTGCACAACCCCAGCATCACGCCTTATCTGCCGCCTAAAAATATTGCTACGGGCGCAGCTGTGCTGATTTGTCCGGGCGGCGGGCACCGCGCACTGGTGTACAATTCCGAAGGACGCGACGCTGCCCGTTACCTGAACAGCATCGGCGTGGCGGCTTTTGTGCTGAAATACCGCTTGTTCCGGGAAGACAACTCACCTTATTCAGAAGACCACCCACGGCAGGATGCAAACCGGGCCATGAAACTCTTGCGCAGCCGTGCCGCAGAATGGAACATCGATCCGGCACGCATTGGCATCATGGGGTTCTCAGCCGGCGGCGAACTGGCTGCCTGGGCCGCAATGGAGGAACGCCCGGCAGCACAGAGCGTGGGCGATCCCGTGGAAGGTTTTAGCGCACGGCCCGATTTTTTAGTGTGTATTTACCCGGGGCCACTCGCAGTACCTGCATCGTTGGGCAGCACTGCCCCGCCTGCTTTCCTGCTGGCCGCCAACGACGACGAATGCTGCTCCGAGCCGGTGCTCCAACTGGCGCAACTGTACCGCAAAGCAAAGGTACCGGTGGAGGTGCATTTGTACGCGCAGGGAAATCATGCGTTTAATATGGGGAAACGGACGACGCTCACATCTATCAAGACGTGGTCGCAAAGGCTGACGGAGTGGATGAGGGATAATAAGTGGTTGGAAGCAAAGTAATTGGCTTTCCCGTCATAGCCGTAGTGGGTCTATGGGCGGATCAAATCCGCGATCCGCTGAAAATGGAGTGAATGCTACGCCGGGGAAAATTCGCATCCCTCCGCCGCATTCGTGTTCATCCGCGCGACTATTATTCCTACAAGTGGCATATCCGATCACGTTCAGCTCCTTTACCTGCCACCATTTATCTCCCCGCTTTTCGGCAAAATCCAGTTCTATTTTTGCCATTACACTTCCCGAATCAAACAATAGTCATGAAGGCTTGTTTTGATTTTCTTAATTCCGCAATATGAAAAATGAAAAAACACGGACTGTCTCGGCCTTCAACAGTGAATTGAAGTTAAAGGGCTTTAATGCCTTTCAAATAGAAGATGATGGCAATGCGACACGGGTTTACAGTAGAAAGGATTTTTACAAAATCTGCCTGACCACTGGAAAGAGCATTATTCACTATGCTGACAGGAGTTTTGAGACAGATGGCACTGTTTTGTTTTTTGGCAACCCCCACATTCCCTATTCATGGGAAACGATTTCAACCACGTATGTAGGTTATACTTGCCTCTTTTCGGAAGATTTTTTACAACTGTCTGAACGCTCAGAGAGCCTTTTACAGTCGCCTTTGTTCAATATTGGGGGTACACCCATTTTGAATATTACGAATCAGCAACGGGAGTTTTTGAACAGTATTTTTCTAAAAATGATGGAAGAGCAGCAGGCTCATTATTCGTTTAAAGACGACCTTATACGCAACTACATCCAACTCATCATTCCAATGGTTCGTAAAGAGTTTTCTTTAGATATATAGGGTCAAAAGAGGATAGAGTTGGGCAGATTTGGTTTTAGGTTCGATTCCATAGTGGAATCGAAC
>JAYSZC010001034.1:0-2616 GCA_043738235.1 Lewinellaceae bacterium
ATGACATTCGCGAAGGCGACAAAGTCACCTTCGAAACGGCACGTGGCAAAAAAGGCATGAATGCAGTAAATGTCCAGCGCGCGTAATTGCGTCAGGATATTGGTTACATATTGTGCGAGACCCCCGGCAAATACTGCCGGGGGTTTTTATTTACCATGATTTACTTGATTGGCTTGATTACCATGATTGACCATGATTTTCCTGAATTGCTTGATTTTCCTGATTGACAGGATTGTGTGCTCTCCCGGCTGATTCCTACCTTTGCGGTTTCGTATCATCCAGTTCAATTTTGATAAAAATTAGTGGAAGCACAACCAACGTTTGAAACGGCCAAAAAACTCGGTATCACCGCCGATGAATTTGAAAAAATAAAAGAGATCATGGGGCGTGTTCCCAACTTCACCGAACTGAGCATTTATTCGGTGATGTGGAGCGAACACTGTTCCTATAAAAACTCGATCCTGCAGCTCAAAACCCTACCACGCAGCGGCAAACGCCTGCTTGTCGGCGCGGGAGAAGAAAACGCAGGTCTGGTCGATATTGGCGACGGCCTTGGTTGCGCTTTTAAAATTGAAAGCCACAACCACCCTTCGGCCATCGAGCCTTACCAGGGCGCCGCAACCGGCGTGGGCGGTATCCACCGCGATATATTCACGATGGGCGCGCGCCCCATTGCCGCGCTCAATTCGCTCCGCTTCGGATCGCCCGACAATCCGCGTATGAAACGCCTGATAGCCGGTGTGGTGAAAGGGATCGGCGACTATGGCAACTGCTTCGGCGTGCCGACCGTCGGCGGGGAGGTTTATTTTATGCCCTGTTACAACCACGATATTCTGGTCAACGCCATGTCAGCCGGTATTGTCAAGGCCGGAGAAACTGTGAGTGCTACTGCCGGCGGCCCGGGCAATCCCGTATTTATTGTCGGTTCATCTACCGGTAAAGATGGTATCCACGGCGCCACCTTCGCCAGTGCCGACCTTTCCGCAGATTCGCATGAAGACCTGCCCGCGGTGCAGGTAGGCGACCCGTTTCAGGAAAAACTATTGCTCGAAGCCAGCCTGGAAGCCATACAAACGGGCGCGATAGTGGGTATGCAGGATATGGGCGCGGCAGGTATCACTTGTTCCACTTCCGAAATGAGCGCCAAAGCCGGTTGCGGCATGCGCATCGACCTTTCAAAAGTACCCACGCGCCAGGCGAATATGAAAGCCTGGGAAATTCTGCTCTCCGAAAGCCAGGAACGTATGCTCATCGTGTGCGAACCGGGGCGCGCATCGGAAATTCTGGCTGTTTTTGACAAATGGGATTTGCCCTGCGCCGAAATCGGCGTCACCACCGAGGGTGGCCGCCTCGAATATTACTACGAAGGTGAACTGGTAGCCGACGTGCCCGCTGAAACCCTCGTGCTGGGCGGCAGCGCTCCCGTATACGTCCGCGAGCAACGCGAACCGACATATTTTGAAAAAATCCGCCAATTCGACCCACAACAGATACCGCAACCGGCCGATTACAAAGCGGCTGCTGAAAAACTCTGGCATTCGCCCAACCTGGCTTCCAAAAACTGGATCACCCGGCAATACGACAGCATGGTGCGCACCGGTACGATGACGACCAATCGCCCCAGCGATGCAGCGGTGGTGTATGTGAAAGGCACCCAAAAAGCCATTGCCCTGACCACCGATTGCAACGCCGCTTATGTGTATGCCGACCCTTACCGGGGCGCTATGATCGCAGTAGCCGAAGCGGCCCGCAACATCGTCTGCGCAGGCGGCGAACCCGTTGCGATTACCAATTGCCTCAATTTTGGAAACCCTTACAACCCGGAAGTGTATTACCAGTTTGCAGAGGCCATTCGGGGCATGGGCGAGGCCTGCCGGAAATTTGAGACGCCGGTGACTGGCGGCAACGTGAGTTTTTACAACCAGTATGCGCACAATGGCGAAGTAATACCAGTGTATCCCACGCCGACCATCGGTATGCTGGGCTTGCTGGACGACTACAACCAAATGATGACCCTCCATTTTAAAAACGAAGGGGATGCCATTTACATGATCGGAACCAGCCGCGATGACCTCGGCAGCAGCGAATACCTGCGCAGCGTGTGCGGTGTGGAACACAGCACGTGTCCGCATTTCGATCTCGATGAAGAATATTTCATCCAGCAGGTATTGAAAAAAGCCATTGGTCGGAAACTGGTACAATCTGCACACGATATTTCAGACGGCGGCGTTTTTGCAGCACTGCTGGAAAGCGCTATGCCTGGAGCCCTGGGTTTTGATATTCGCTCCAACAAAAACGTCCGCAAAGATGCCTGGCTGTTCGGAGAGGCGCAAAGTCGTGCTTTGGTCAGCGTGCGGACAGAACAAATTGCCGGTTTTGAACGTTTTTTACAATCCGAAAACGCGCCGTATGAATTGCTCGGCGCCGTAACCGGCCCACAAATTGTGATCGACGCTGAAAACTGGGGCAACACAGCGGAGTGGCAAAGCGTCTATTCTGGTGTTTTGGAAGAAATAATGAAGCATTAACAGGGATGAGGAATGAGGGATGAGGAATGACCGAGCGTGATGCCCAGGGATGAGGAATGAGGGATGAGGAATGACCGAGCGTGATGTC
>JAYSZC010001035.1:0-6550 GCA_043738235.1 Lewinellaceae bacterium
CTACGAGGGAAAAAATCCACTTTAGATCACATCCATGGCAGCATCGGATCCGCCGACCGCAGCGCCTCCCTCCCCACTTGTTGCGCCCAGGCGGCGATATTTCCCATTTCATCCCACAGATTCAAAGGAGGTCGAAAACCAATCGTTTGGGCGATTTTTTCTAGATTCAGGATGTTGTTTTGAGAAACAACTGCCAGGCTCATGGGCGTAAAAGAGGCAGACAGGCGCATGTGCGACAGGATTCCGGCGAAAACGCGGAGCGGCGCCAGGGGCATTTCCACAAAATCAAGTTCCCGACCGCAAACAGCGGATAACAACCCACCTACGGCAGCCCGCATTTCATAAGGCGCTGCATCTGCCACATTGAATACATGAACGCCTCCGGGTTGTTGCGTAAAATGCCGGAGGGTATGTTCCACTGCTGCGCACAAATTGCCCACATGTGTGAGCGAACTCTGCACCCGCATATTGCCGGGAATAAAAATCCGCTCAGCCCGCACGAGGCGGAGGAGCCGGGGTAGTAATACGCGGTCACCGGGGCCATACACTGCCCTGGGGCGCAAAATAACAAGCGTGCGTCGACTCCAGTCTTGCTCGAGCAACCAGTCTTCCGCCATACGTTTGCTCCGTCCGTAGGCGGAGAGCAAGGGCAACGCAACCGGTTCATCTTCAAAGTGTTCTGCGTGTCTTGTATCGTATACGGAAGAGGAAGAAATGTAAATGAACAAGGGACATGTGCGTGTCGCTTCAAATACGTGCCGGAGGCCTGCAACATTCGCCGCTTGCAATGCCGCTTCTGAAGCCGTATCGGAGACCACCGCTGCTGCGTGTATGACGACGTCTGCTTGCACTTCCGTTATCTGCCTGCTGATATCCTCCCGGTGATAATCGGCCAGTTCCAGCAGTGCCGCCGGCGCAGCAGCACGTCCGCTACCGGTCACCCGGCACCCGGCAGCAGCCAGGTGTCGAACCAGCGCCGCGCCCACAAAACCGGTAGCGCCAGTTATGAAAAGTCCGAAGTCGTCAGTCATCAGTGCGAAGTCAGTTTAAGTCCGAAGTCGTGCCCGATTTCAGTCGTCTGTGTGAAGATAAAGTTGGAAATCGCGGTTTTCAATATTCTCAAAATTACAAGCCTGAAAAGGCAAACCCAAGTAATAACAGCCGCCAAACGGGAAGATTCTCACTCTCTCACTCTCTCACTTCTCACTTCTCACTTCTCACTTCTCACTTCTTTTAAGGCTTCCTTGTCCACCTTGCTTTGCCTTCCTTTCCGGGGCAGCGTCCTAAACACAATCCGGTCCGGCAGGGCTTCCCGGTCGATAGAGTAGGGGCCGAAAGAAAGGGCGCGCCGCAAGGCTGCTTCCGACAAAGGGCGATGGGTTTCGACAAAAAGAATGACGATTTCGTCGTGTTTTTGTTCGTTATACACCCCGACGAACGCCGATTCCGTGACGCCGGGAATACGGTTAATCGTCGGTTCGTACAAGCCTGGATACAGGTCGAAATTGCGGCGGATAATCATATCTTTTTTGCGGCCTGTCAGCACCAGGCGTCCTTGCGTGTCGAGGTGACCGAGATCGCCGGAAGCATGCCAGTCATCGCGGCTGTCCAGGTGCAGGTAGCGGCTGTACATCTGCGGCGAGCGGACGAGGATTTCGCCATCGGGGGCGAATTGAATATCCACGCCCGGCGCAGGATAACCGACAATATCGCCCGCATCGGTGGGAAGTTGGGCTTTTTCCCGCCCGTCGATGGTTGCAACCACCAGGTTTTCCGTCATGCCGTACAGACAGCTCATTCGGACATGGCCGGGCAGCAAAGGAATCAGCCGCTCCAGAAACGAGCGGTACACCGGCGCCGAACCGAAGAACACTTGTTGCAGGCAATCCGGCAATAGGCGTCCTTCTTTTTCACAAAGTTCCAGGAGTGGCAGGTAATCGCAGGGTGGAGCAAACAGCGTTGTAATGCCTTGTTGTTCAATAGATTGCAGTTTGTCGGATGCACTGCTTTTGTAGTCCCAGAGATGGGCTTCCACGCCGGCGTTGAGTCCGATCATGGCAAAATAGGGCAGGTGTGTGGCAATACGCCGGTTTTGTCCGCCCCGGATCAGGTTGGCTATCTGCAGAATACCGGCGGTGATAGCGCCAATGCTGTGGACAACGCCTTTGGGGATGGAAGTAGTGCCGGACGTATAAGTAATCAGGAAATCGTTTGTTTCCGGCAGGTTTTGTGTCGGGTTTTCTTTCGGAGCAGTTGTAAACAAATTTTTCAGCCATGTTTTTTTCCGAAAAACCGGCATCCAGGGACCTGTGGCAATAATGCCTACACCGGATGTCCGGGGGAAATACATCCCTTTTTTGGATAGCCGGAAATACAACCAGCGCAACAGCGGGTGTTCCTGCAACAGCAACAGGCGCGCATCCACAAAAGCCCATTCGGGGTTCAGCTGCCGCAGTTTTTCGCGGTAGTTGTCGCGGCCCATCTCCGGGTCGATGACGGCCAGCCGGATGCCGCACAGCATGGCTGCGTAAACGATTTGAACGAAACCGGCATCGGGCATGGCAGCCAGTACGGCGGTGTCGCCGGGTTTCAGGCCCAGCGTTTTCAGGCCTGTCGCCAAATGCCCGCTGCGATTCAGCAGTTGCCCGACTGTCAGTGTTTGACCCTTATAAACGACTGCCGGCATATCGGGGTCGAGGGCTTTTAACAAGGTAAGCAATGGCGTATTGAACATGTAATCGGCAATCGTAAATGAAAAATATGGCGAAATTGCAAAGGGTAATGTCGTTGACTTAGCGAAGAGGTGTCATTTGCGACGTAGGAGCAAGTGACATCTCGTAGCGGTGACTTACTGGCAAACAGATCGTTTCGAGATGTCACCTCCTTCCTTCGTCAGGAGATGACACCTGGGCTGTTGATTAGTAAAGTGTTTACGCGTTATTTGTTCCCACCGTTTTTCTTTTTTTTGGTTTTGGATTCAAAGCTTGTCGTCGTTTAGTCAAAAAAGAGGGTTCATTTCGTTGGGAATAAAACCATTGGTCAATAACGTGGATTGGTGGGGCATTTTCGAGGGCTAAAAGGACTTGTTTTTGATCTAAAGTGCCAGAGAAAGCCGGTATTATAAGGATGCTGGGGCTGATTCCTTTTAGCCATTGTGTTTCACAGGCATTCTTATAGTGTCCGAAGAGGGATTCAACAATATCAGAAGAGGCCACATAGCAGTGGTCGTCTTTGAGTACATCCACCTGTTTTTGCATATCGATCATCCATTCTTTAAAGAAAGTTTGGCCCAGGTCTTCCAACAGTTCATATTGGAATGATTTCCATGTTTGAAAACGGCTGAGTGACAATCCATTGTTTTTAAAGTCATCCATTAAGTAGCGGATAAGTTCCAGGAGTTGTTGTAAGGCTAATAGAAAAGGTTTCATGGCAAGAATCGGAGCAAAGCGCTGGTAAAATTGCCGGCTTTGCTGAGCACTATCCTCTTGGGTGGAGCAAAGACTGAAATCGCCCTTTTGGGCATAATCCAAGATTTTGCTACTCCAATTAATCAGCGGTTCGAGGTTCATATAGCGGCTTTTTTTTCTCAAAGATGGAGGAGCCAGGAAACTCATAGACGTTTGAACGATATTTTTTTGTAAACTATTCACAGCGCTCACCAACTGTTGCCATTGTGGGTTATGTTCCAGCAATTTTTCCAATTTAGTAGCACTTACATGTGAAATATCATAAGTATGCACTGTGGACTGAATGCTTTTCTCTTGCCACAAACGCACCCCTTTTTTCATCGTGCTACAACAATCCGTTACGATTTGGCATGGAGGGCCAGTACGATTGGCTACCACCTCTAAACGCGCTTCAAAATGCTCGCCGTTGGCCCAGTTTACGATGCTAAGGTCTAAGAGCCTCATTTCTTTGTGATTCAAGGTATAGCGATTTTCTAAACGTAGTTTCCCAAGCCTCAATCCAAGTATAGCCAAACATTGCTCGTTGCCCATTTGGGCGGTATAATCCGCTATGTAAACCCAATCATCCGCTTTTTCAACCTCTTGGCACAACTTGTAGTATCCGATACGAAGCACCCATTGCCGAACAGTGCAGGGATGCGGCACTTTGCCGCCTATTGCTCCATGTAATATCTCCCAGCACTTCGCTACCCCTCGAAACCCAACCCCAGCATACAGATACCATAAAATACTGATCATAACTTGCCAACTGCTGTAGCGGTATCCTTTTGCTCGTACACTGTCTTCAGTATTGACAACTACGCCCGGCCTGTGCTTGCTAAACTGCAAATCGGACTCCGCTCTAAGCGCTCTTTGGCGCCATTGGGCTCGCGAACGCTCTAAATCCCGTATGCGCCACGATAAGTCCCGACCCTTTTTTTGCCGTACTTTCGCTTTTTTTTGCCACTTTTGATACTTGTTTTGCAAAAGGTAGATGACCTTGCTTGTACTAAGATTTTGCCCTGACTTGTTACGTGGACTATTCATCTTTTGCCGAAGATTGTTGTCCAACCAAGTTAGGGCTTTTTATTCGCAGCATACAGCAGCGAAATTGCAGGATTAAAAACGGTGGGAACGATTTTGAACAGAATCAACAGCCCAGATAACACCTCTTCACTATCCTTTTCACAAATGCCGAGGGCGAAGCATGCCAAACACTACACACGAAACACTACATACGAAACAATTACCATATCATCAACTGCACCGACACACTCACCCCTGCTGCCAGCCCCAGCAACACTACTTTATCCCCTTTTTGCAGGTCGCCGCGTTGCAATCGCTGGTGTATGGCCAGCGGAATAGAAGCGGCGGCAGTATTGCCAAAATGTGCAAAAACCTGTTCACAACTGGCTGGGTTCAGCCCGGTCATACTTGCGATGAGGCGAAAAGTGCCAGCCGATACCTGGTGTGTAAAAACATGTTGAATATCGTGTACATCCCAGCCGATCTCCTGCATACAGGACTGAAAAAAGACACTGGCTTCTTCAGCTAGTACGGTTTTTAAGGCATCGGTCTGGCCTTCAAAATAATTCTGATCCAGGTCATGCGGGTACATAGATCCGCCGCCTTTGATCGTACACAGTTCCCAGTGCTCGCCCCTGGTCATAAAACGCTGAAAAACAAACCCACTGTCGTCCTCAGAATCTGTCACCAAGGCAGCAGCGCCGGCGTCGCCCAGGCTGTACGCGGCTAAGTGGCGGCGCAGTTGCGCTTCCGTTTCAATGTCGTAGCGGATAGCGTCGCTCAATTTTTCACCGTTCACGACCAGCACGTTTTGATACATGCCGCTTGCAATCAGGCTGCTGGCTGTCATCAGGCCGGAAGTAAAACTGTTGCAGGCGTTTTTGACATCCATGGCGGGGCAACGAAGCCCGAGTTTATGTTGTATGATGTTGCAGGTAGCAGGCTCGATGAGGTCGGAGCAGGCGGCGGCAAAAATCAGGCATTCGATTTGACCGGCCCCTGTTCTTTGTACAATAGGCTGCGCCGCTTTCGCAGCCAGATCGGATACCTGCTCGTCCGCCGCTGCAAAACGCCGTTCACGCAGGCCGAACAGCCTTTCCAGGCTGCCTTCCGGCAAAATCTTTTTCCCGGTATTGAGGCGCATTTCCAGTTCGCTGTTCGGAACTATCCTTTCGGGATGATATACCGACAGGTCGGCGATTTTTGTTTTCTTCATAAGAAATCGGTCACATGCAAGAAGAATCTTTCTGGTGCAAAGGTCAGAGAGTCCGGGCTTAATAAAAACACCGATTCTTGCCAGGGTTGTATATTTTTTTATTGCATTTGTTGTAACGTAGTGGTTAAGTGAAAAAAAATTAAAAAATAGATATTCCTCATACGCCTGCTTCTATCCCCGGATTGGCGCAAAGCGATGCAACTGCGGCCGATGTTGTTCCCGGCTGGAGTACGTCTTTCCGCAAATACCTGCCGCAGTATTCTGTTGTTTCCGGCAGTTTCAACCTGGTGCACCAGATAGCCGCATTTTTCCGCTTGTCGCAGGTGAAACCGCATTACGCTCCGTCGGGCAACTGATATACAGAAGTAATTTGGTATTTATCGGCGCACAGGTGTTTAATATTTTCAGGACGTTACCTGTTGTTTGGGGCAATACTATTGGCAACGCCGCATATATAGGTTAAAGTTTCTTAAACAGTTCACTAAATTAATAGACTGATATTTTATTGTTATATTCACTTTTATATCCTCAAACCTTTAAAAATACTGAATTTACTCAAATATTGACTTCTAATTGATATGTTTCTAAGTAAGGATGTTGAAATAAAATAAAAAAACAAAAATTTCACTTGCAATTCTCTACTGAATAAGCATACTTTTGTGCCATGCTTTACTATTCGATTTCATTTCATACCTGTTGTTGTTGTTGTCTGCTCCCGGCTACCCGAAGCGGCTCGAATGCAATGCGGGTTGAATGAATCTTTTTAAGACGAAATTCAACGCCTCCCATTCCACAAAAAAGCCCTTCGGTATACACCCGAAAGGCTTTTTTATTTACTGCTTTTTCGATTCAAGTCAACTCA
>JAYSZC010001036.1:0-1049 GCA_043738235.1 Lewinellaceae bacterium
GGTGGGTATAAAGTCGTGCGAGTGTATTTTTTTCCTGCTCTGTGCGTTCGAGTATTTTGCGCAGCTCCCGTTCCGGCAATGCGGCACGCAACGACCAGCCGATGATGACACCTGCTACCGTGAAAATGCCCCAAACGAGCCAGAAAAAAACCGGGTCCTGCACGAATTCATCCATGCCGCAATAATTGCTTTTGACCAAAGGTAGGGTGAAACACGTAAGAATTGAGCATTTTACCCGTTTTTTGCGCTTTCGCAAGACAAATTTTTAAAATATTGCCGATAAAAGGGATAAAAACCGCCTGGTGCATGAAGTTATACGACTGTTTGGGGGTATTGCTGTTGAAAATCAACGCTTTACCGGTGCTTATTTTGATGATTTTGTTGGGTGATCGCGCGGTGGCACAATCCATTGTTACCGACTCCGTATATGTAAAGATAGATTCCATTTCGATGCTGGGTAACCGGCAAACCCGCAGAAGCCTCATCCTGCGCGAATTGGAGTTTGCTCCCGGCGATTCTATTCTTTTAAGCGAATTCAAAGCCACCCTGGATCGAAACAGCCTGCGTCTCCTCAACCTGAACCTGTTTACCGAAGCAAGCATCAATGTCAGTCAATGGAAACCGGATCACCATGTGAGCCTGGTGATCAAAATGACGGAAACCTGGTTCATCCTGCCGGTTCCTTTATTTACCCTGGCCGACCGTAATTTTAATGTCTGGTGGAATGAATTCAATGCCTCGCTGCGGCGGGTGAATTACGGCCTCGACCTTAGCCACAACAACCTCAGCGGTGCCGCCGATGTGTTGAAAGTGAAACTGGAGTTCGGCTTCAATAACCGTTATGAAATTTCGTACCGCTTCCCACCGCTCAACCAGGACCAAACGCTCCGGCTGATGGGCGGCGTGGCTTACAGTCGCCAACACGAGCTGGCCTATACTACCCGTGCGAATAAGTTGATTTTTCGCAGAAACGACGATTTGTGGTTGATCAAACAGTTTATCGTCTTTTCCAACCTCAACTGGCGACCCGGGCTGTACACCTCCCACAG
>JAYSZC010001037.1:0-6537 GCA_043738235.1 Lewinellaceae bacterium
TTTGTGAGCAAAACATTCATCGGTTTCCACTTGCCGGAAGCAGCTAACGCAACGCTTCGCATCTTCGACGAAACCGGTCGTATGGTATTCACACAAAACGGTGAGTTCGCGAAAGGTTACAACACAATCAGTGTAGACCGCGCCCTGTTGAACACCACAGGTTTGCTGTACTACACACTCGAAACCGCTACGGACAGCGCAACGAAGAAAATG
Organism: Lewinellaceae bacterium; assembly: GCA_043738235.1. Taxonomy (GTDB): domain Bacteria; phylum Bacteroidota; class Bacteroidia; order Chitinophagales; family Saprospiraceae; genus M3007. Next base: position 214 of record JAYSZC010001037.1, read on the forward strand.
ATCCAGTCCAAGTAACACCGATCCCTGATCGGTGGGATGACGTTTACTAAACTTAAAAAGTTTAGTAAACGTCCCATCCAGTCGAAGTACAAATAGATTGATAAACTAAAGAGGGCGCTCCATCAATATTATGGAACGTCCTCTTTAGTATATTATGGAAATCCCATGACAAATACTAAAAACTCGATTCCCTCCCTAGACGGAAAGCCCAAAGACAATGTGCTCATTGTGGACAATGATGCGAATCAGTTGCGATCTTTTACAAAATGGATGCCCGAATATTGCCATTTGTATGTGGCCCGCACAGCGCAGGAAGCCATCTCATTGCTCGAACAAACAAGGGATATCCGCTTAGTCATTACGGAGCTGGCACTGTTGACGGCAGACAATTATAGTTTGTTGAAACACCTCACATTAAATGAAGTCTACCGTCAAATCCCGATCATCAACCTCATTCGTTTGTCGGAAGACTCCGGAAAATTTATAACCACGTCTATCAGTGTTCGCGACTTTTCCATCCGGGAATTGGAAACAAAGGAATTCATAAACCTTGTTAAAGAACTGCTTTCCAATGAAATTCAGATACAACTGGAACAGACGGGCGCCTGGATTACCCATCTCCCCTATAAAATATTTTCAGCAGACGAAATCAAATGGCTGAGACACCTGGAAAACCTGGTGCTCTCCCATATTTCCGACCCCTCCTACCGTATCGAACAACTGGCTTTTGACCTGCACCTCAGCGGAAGTACCCTAGCCAGAAGGACCATTTATTTTTTCAGGTTAAGCCCCGGGCAATATATCACGCGGATGCGGATGCAGCGAGCCAAATACCTGCTGGAGAACAGGCTCTATGGCGCCGTTTCGCAGGTGGCTTCAGCAGTAGGTTTCCGGGATCAGGACGCGTTTTCGAGGGCCTTCAGCCGACATTTCAAGGTGGTGCCCTCCGAATTGTTGAGATGATGTTGATGCGCTTGGTCTGGAAAACTTCTTCTGCGGGCATTTGAAAGATACAGCTACAAACTTGAATAAATCAGCTAAATAAAGCAACGGACATTTACTCTTTGATAAAATATAAAATATAACCACAAATCCAGGAAAATTATCCCCAAACAGGATTCCCTGAAACACTTTCCCCACCCGTCATTGACTGTCTGTCAGTGATATAAAAATGTTGAACTATGATCCACAACAACTTACTTCGGAATGTTCTTTTGTTGAGTTTCCTGCTATTGACAGGAAATATTGCCTGGGGACAAATTTTTTCCAACCCCATTACAGGCGCACATCCTGGCCAAAGTAACCCTTATACAATTGGTCAAACGATCAATGCCAATATAACGGTCTCTGGTATTGGAAGAGGCACTGGTCTTTCCGGTGCTAATGGTAATAATAGTTATAATGCAAGCGACTGGACTACCAGTGGTTCTTTAGATGCAAATGACTATTTTGATTTCACGTTAACACCAAATTCGGGGTACAAAATTAACTTTACTGATTTTACTTATATAGGACAAAGTAGTGCTCAAGGGCCAACCAACTTTGCATTTCGCTCCAGTGTAGATAATTATGCAACTAACATAGGAACTGCCCTTGAAACTGGCACTACAATTGATTTGTCAGCCGCCGCATACCAAAATGTTTCAACTGCGATTACTTTTCGTTTTTATGGATGGGTTGCAGGGGGTACAAGTGGCACATATAGCATAGATCAATTTTCTTTTAGTGGCGCCGCCCTTCCCGTCGAACTAACGGCTTTTACTGCAAAAGCATCGGGCCAATCTACCCTGCTCACGTTCTCTACCGCCACCGAATCCAACAACTCCCATTTCGTCATCGAGCGCGGCGCCGATGTCCGTACTTTTTCTGGAATCGGTCAGGTACGCGGCGCGGGCACCACGCAGGAGCCTCAGTCTTACACTTTCACGGATGAAAAGCCGCTCAGCGGTACCAACTACTACCGCCTCCGCCAGGTCGACTACGACGGCACGGAGTCTTTTAGTCAGGTGCTCAGTGTTGTTTTTGGAAAATCGGATCGCATCATCATCGCGCCTTCTCCGGCTACCGACCGGGTGCGCATCCTGCTGGAAGAAGCGCCCGGCAGGGAAACATACTGGAAAGTGTACGATAACATGGGCCGCGAGGTACTCTCCGGCGCCTGGGATACGGAAAGCGCGGAGTATGAAATTGAAGTCAATGCGCTGCCCGAAGGCATGTATACCTTCCGCCTGGAAGTAGGTTCGGCGGTGCAGGTGAAGCAGTTCAGGAAAATGTGAACACGTGTTCCGTAGCGTACATCCCGAATTTTTCTGCATGGAAAAATTCGGGATTTTTTATTTCAACGGTGTCGCTCGCGCCGCCAAATATTATACTGCAAATGAATTAGATAATTATTTTATATGTTATGTTGGAGCGCTGAGGCCACAACAATGTTTACCTTATTTTGTCATATAATAAGAATAATTATGCGCTAAAAAACAAGGTGAATTGCACAATGTCGTTGTAGTCTGCTTACTTTTGTTTGCATTATAGCCTTTTTTTGTAGCAGAAGTATTCATAATCGTTGTGATTTCATGAAGAAAAGACCCACACTTTCCCCTAAAAAGGAGGCATTATCCTGTCGCCCATGACACGTTTGATCCTATTCGCGTTCATCTGGTGCCAGGTTGCCCATCTTGATGCCCAGTACCTGGAAACCTTCTCTGGTCAAAACGGCAGAGGTTTGGTGAATGCAATTTGTCCGACCGGAACGACTGATATTTCCAATTGTGGCAGCAGCTGTCCGGCCCATGTCGCGGATAATACCACAACATGTGTGACGGCGCCGCCGGTTTTTTCCAATTGGTCCATTTTGAAAGGGCCGGCAACCGCTTATTTCACTGACCCCGGAGGAACCGGCTTTGAGTTTGACAGCCCGGATGATTTTGGCGTAGTCAGTGACCGGCTACAGGTGCAGGACACGGACAACGAAATGTGCTGGTACAGTCCGCTGCTAAACATTGCAGCCTCCGGAGCGGTTTCCATTTCAGTGGATGTATCCCAGTCGGGCGGCCTGGAAGCGGGTGATTATGTACTTGCCGAATACAGCCTCGATAACGGGTCTTATGTGCCCTTGGGCAACCAAAGCGGCGCATTTGTTTCCACAGTACTCAGTATTTCCGGTCTTACAGGTTCTACCCTGCAAATTCGTATCTGTGCAACAACCGATGAAGCAGGCGAAAATATTTTCATCGACAATATTTCGGTTCCGCAAAGCGGCGTAACAACGATATGCACGCCCCAGCTTTTTAATGTGACGGGCAGTGGTATGTATTGTCCGGGCAGCACAGGTATCCTTGTAGGTCTGGGCGGCTCACAAACAGGCGTTGAATATCAATTATTCCTCGGAACAGATCCGGTAGGATCACCCGTATCCGGTACCGGCAATGCCATATTTTTTGGCAACCATGCGGTGGCGGGCAACTACACGGTGGTGGCTACCAATGTTTTTTCTACCGGTTGTACCGCCACCATGACAGGTTCGGCGGTGCTGACGCCCGACGCTTCGCCGATTCATTCTGCTGCCGCGCTCAATCCTACCTCTTGTTTTAGTGCTGATGGTTCTATTATTCTTACATTGTTCAGCGGCGCGGCGCCATTTACTTTTAATTGGTTTACACCTAATGGTTGCGGCATTGTACCGGGCCAACAAAATCAAAGCGGTTTGTGCGTCGGCACTTACAGCCTGGTAATTACCGGCAGCAATGGTTGCACGGCGGCTCAGTTTTTCGATCTGGCAGTTCCCGGTGTAGTATGCAGTGGATGCTCGACGCTAGGCTCGGTGACGGTTGCCCCGAATCCGATCTGTGCAGGAAGCAATACGACAATGACCGCTGTAGGCGGTCTGCCCGGCGCTACTTATACCTGGTACGATATGCAGACTGGGGGCAATCAGGTGGGTACGGGCAATCCGTTCACGACCGGGCCGCTTGCAGCGACAACGACTTATTGTGTGGATCAAACGGTAAATATTCCAGTAAAAACAACTTTTGACTTCACGGGCGCTGTACAAACCTTTGTTGTGCCGGCAGGTGTGACTTCTCTGAACATTCAAGCTTACGGGGCGGAAGGGGGGCATGCGGATTTCATTGCTTTCAGTGGCGGGCAAGGTGGAACTGCCATTGGAAATCTGGTGGTTGTACCCGGCCAGATACTAGAGGTCTACGTTGGAGGTAAAGGTGGCTTGCTTTTTGGGCAAGGAGGCTATAACGGGGGCGGTAAAGGTGGCCTAGGCTTCAATCAGTTCACCTGGGGCGGCGGCGGCGGCGGCGCTTCGGATGTACGCATAGGCGCCGGCACTTTGGCCGAGCGGGTGATCGTTGCTGCGGGCGGCGGCGGCGGCGGTAGCAGGGGAGGGGGAGGAGCAGGACTCGGCGGAGGTTCAGGCGGTGGTTTGTCCGGCAGCGCCGGTGGTATGGGCATCGGCTCCTTTGACGGGCCGGGTGGCGGTGGCGGTACACAGGCTAACGGCGGTACCGGTGGCATGGCTCTACTCGGTACGGCCAGTGGGCCGGGTTTCTTGGGATCGGGCGGGGATGCGGCTTCGATCAATCAACCGGGGCCGGGCGGCGGCGGCGGCGGCGGTTATTACGGCGGCGGCGGCGGCGGTGGTGGTAGTTTGGCCGGCTCGGCAGGCGGCGGCGGTGGTGGCGGTTCATCCTACATCGGTGGCGTATTCAATGCTTACACCTCATTTAGCGGCGCTGGCTTCGGCGATGGCAAAATCATATTTTCTTATGCCTTGCCCTGCACTTCTGCCCGCGTTTGCGGCACGGCGACCGTAAATCCGACACCCGACGCGGTGGCTACGCCTCCTGCACAAACAATCTGCTCGGGCAATACTATTACAACGATTGTCCTGAGTGGCAACGTTGCCAACACAACTTTTAACTGGACACGCGACAATAACGCTGCGGTAACGGGCATTGCAGCCGGCGGCAGCGGCAATATCAGCGGCGCCCTGACGAACACCGGTAACACGCCGGTTACAGTAACTTTTACGATTACGCCAACAACTACCACTTGCCCGGGCGCTCCGACCACGGCCACGGTTCTGGTCAATCCCGTGCCACAAAGTTTTGCTATGACCGGCGGCGGCGTTGTTTGTACCACCGATAATATAGGCGTACCGGTTGGTTTAAGCGGTTCACAAACCAATGTAAATTACCAGTTGCGGCTAAATGGCAATCCTGTAAGCGCTCCGGTTGCCGGCACTGGCGCTGCTATTTCTTTCGGCCCTCAATTAGCCGTCGGAACTTACACGGTTGTAGCCACACACACACTGGGCGCCTGCACGGTCACCATGAGCGGTTCGGCGGATATTTCGGCTGTGAACTGCAATATTGTGGTATCCGATCCTTGCATTTGCCTGAATAATGCCACCACGCTGAACAACGGCCAGTTTGACGAATTCATACGGATTACCGCTACGACCGGCCAAACCTGGACGGTATCGGCGGTAAACGGTTTTTATAGCCTTGCCAGCCTGCCACCGCCGTCGACGCCAACCCTCGTTACAATAGGGACTTCTTTTGTGGAAACACCGGCGGGTTCAGGCATTTACCTACTGTCAGGTCGCCATGTGGATGCGCTGGGTTACAGCCTTTCAGCGACCAACGCCCGCGGTACGACCCTGAATATCGGCAACACCTGCGCTTATCCGAACCCTGCGATCACTTCCGATTTGAGCGGGCCGTTCTGTTTATATTCCAATGCCGTGCCCTTAACGGGTAATCCGGGTGATGCGAACCTTGCGCTCAGCGGCCCTACCCAGGTATTTACGGTGAATGGCGCCGTCACGAACACCTTTAATCCGGCAGCAGGTGTCGGCCTCTATTCCATTGTGTATACCGTGTATGGCGGCGTCCCCAAAGCTTTTGGCGCCGCCGACCCCGGATGTGTCCAGTCGGTGTCGCAAACGGTGAATGTTGTCGCTACGCCTTCTAACCTTGTTTGTAATGACCTGGTAAATATATCCCTCGACGAGAGTTGCGGGCTGGTATTGGGTGTGGATCAGATTTTAGAGGGCAGTTATGCCTGTTTTGACGATTACATAGTGGAAATTGACCGGACACTTCCGCTCGGCAACGGCCCCTGGCAGCCCGGTATCTTGAACGCTGCTGATATTCATAAAACCTACGCTGTTCGGGTAGTACACTCCGTTTCGGGGAATAGTTGCTGGGGCAATATCTATGTGGAAGATAAACTGCCGCCGGTGTTTGAAAACTGTGGTTGTATTCCAACCCCGGTAACCCAGTTTACCGGCTCCATCGACAACAGCGATCC
>JAYSZC010001038.1:0-6522 GCA_043738235.1 Lewinellaceae bacterium
CTATTGTCAAGGAAATTTACCACCGGGTGGATGTGCACACGTTTGAACAACAACCCGCCGAACAGCTGAAACTGAACGACATCGCCTACATCCGGCTGCGCACCGCCAAACCGCTGGTATTTGATTCCTACAAACTGAACCGCACCACCGGCAGCCTGATTCTGATCAACGACAATACGTTCGATACCGTGGCAGCGGGTATGCTGCATGAAGTGCCTGTCAGTGAAACGTTGCAGCAGGATTTCGCGATTTGAGATCATGAGATGGAACACGGATTGGAAGGATGGGACACGGATTTTTTCCCACGTAGAGTAGAAGGAAAATCTGTGTCCCATCCTTTAAATCCGTGTTCAATTATACTACGTCGGGAAAAAAATCCGTGTCCCATCTTTCCAATCCGTGTTCCAATAAATTACAACTATGTCAAACCTGACAAATACAAATCACTCTGGCAAGCAAACGCCTCCCGGTCAGCCGCCGGTCGCCAAAACGCCCAGACTGACCGTCGTCGGCGCAGGAATCGGCGACCCGGAATTGATTACGCTTAAAGCGATCAAAGCACTGGGTCAGGCCGATGTGGTGTTGTACGATGCGCTGGTCAGCGAGGAATTGCTGGATTACGCGCCTTCCGGGGCTGCGCGGATTTATGTGGGCAAACGCCGCTTGCACAAAGCCTTTTCGCAGGGTGAAATCAACGAACTCATTGTGGGTTATGCCAAAGATTACGGCCACGTAGTGCGCCTGAAAGGCGGCGATCCTTTTGTGTTTGGACGCGGGTTTGAAGAAATGCAATACGCTCAAAATCATGGAGTTGCAGCGGAATATGTGCCGGGTATTTCCAGCGCGATTGCGGGCGTGGGTGCAGCGGGAATACCCGTTACCCTGCGCGGCGCCAGCCGCAGTTTCTGGGTGCTGACGGCTACGACCGATACCGGCGCGCTGAACCCTGAAATATCGACAGCCGCGCAGACAGATGCTACCTTGGTAATCCTGATGGGATTGGCCAAAATAGCCGACATCGCAGCTGCATTTGCAGCTGCCGGAAAAAACGAAATGCCTATTGCCGTGATCCAGAATGCCACGTTGCCCAGCCAAAAAGTGATAACGGGTACGATGGCCGACATTGCAGCAAAAGTCAGCGAAGCCGGCGCAGGCAGCCCGGCAGTTATTGTAGCTGGTGAAGTAGTGCGATGTAGACTGGAACTGGAACAAGTACTTCTGCAGGAAAACAGAAACATCTAAACTGTAACTCATTGATTTACATTGCTTTTTGCCCTTTGCTATTTTGCTTTTTTTCTTAATGCTCTCAATCACACAACGATATGACTACCACCTTTCCTCCACCACCGGACGGTCTCGACGAAAAGTTGTTGCAACAACTGGCGCAACACAGCGCCTTGCAGCAAATGTGGTTGAGCGGCTATCTGTACGGCATTGCTTCTATAGGCCAGCCCGCGCCGAACGGCGTGCAGGAAGCGCCTTCTGTTGCGGTTGCTCCGCAGGCGACACTGGCAGCGACTTTGCCGCAGATCACTGTCCTGTACGGTTCGCAAACCGGCAATAGCAAAAAAGTAGCCCATCAAATATCTGCCAAAGTGCGGGAACGTGGTTTTCAGGTCGTGGTGGCCGATATGAACGACTACCCAACCAAAAGTCTGAAGTCGGAAAAAATCGCCCTGTTCATCATTAGCACCCAGGGTGAGGGAGAACCGCCGATCGCTGCTGAGGAATTTCACAAATGGCTGCTGGGTACGCGCGCGCCGCAGTTGGACGGATTACAATTCTCTGTTTGTGCGTTGGGCGACCGGAGTTATCTCCAGTTTTGCCAGACAGGTAAGGAAATAGACGCCCGCCTGGAAGTATTGGGCGCCAAACGTTTGTTTGACCGGGTGGATTGTGACGTCGATTTTGAAGACGCCGTGGAAGGATGGCTGGCAAATGTGCTGGAAAAACTACCCGTACCGGCGGCTTTAGCCGCCGACACGCGAAGTGCTGTTGTGCATAGTAACGGACAACAAACGGTGGCTCCGGCGACTAAAGCGGCCGGTACACCGTTATACGACCGAAAAAAGCCCTTTGCATCGCCCATTCTCGAAAGAATTCAACTTAACGGCCGCGGCTCACAAAAAGAAACCTGGCACCTCGAACTCTCGCTCGAAGGCTCCGGTTTGCTGTACGAACCGGGCGATTCCTTGGCCATCTATGCCACCAATCCCGAATCGCTGGTAAAAGAAGTGCTGTACACTGCCATGCTCAATGGCAATAAAACCCTGACATTCAACGGCAAAGAAGCCGAATTCCGCCAGATACTGCTGCGCGACGTGGAACTGAGCGTTTTGACCCGCGAAGTGGTGGATCAATACGCCAACTGGACTAACAACGCCAAACTCAAATCCATTGTGCAGGACAACGATGCCCTGAAAAAGTTCCTCTGGGGCCGCAATGTAGCTGACCTGCTGCGCGAATTTCCGGCAGCGCTGTCGGAAGCGACTTTGCTGGGTTTTCTGCGTAAAATGCCGCCGCGTTCGTACTCTATCGCGTCGAGCCTGCTGGCGCACCCCGACGAAGTACACCTCACGGTAGCGGCGGTGCGCTACGATTTTAATGGTCGCCCGCACCAGGGCGTAGCCTCTACGTTCCTGGCCGACCGGGTGAAAACAGGCGATTCCGTTCCAGTTTTTGTGGAACACAACGAATATTTCAAACTACCTGCCGACGACGCGACGGATATCATCATGGTCGGGCCGGGTACCGGCGTGGCGCCTTTCCGCGCTTTCGTGGAAGAGCGCAGCGAACGCGGCGCTTCCGGTAAAAACTGGTTGTTTTTCGGCAACCCGCATTTTGAAACCGACTTTTTATACCAGATCGAGTGGCTCAATCACCTGAAACGCGGTACCCTCGACCGCTTGGACGTGGCTTTCAGCCGCGACCAGAAAGACAAAATTTATGTGCAAAGCCGCCTGGCAGAGCGCTCGCGCCTGATTTTTGAACGGCTTGAAAATGGCGCTCAGTTTTATGTGTGCGGCGATAAAACCCGCATGGCTTCCGATGTGCAACATGCTGTGGTTCAGATTATTGCAAAAGAAAGTGGTCAGGGCGAAGCATACGCAACGGAGTATTTGAAGAACCTGAAGAAGCAGCGGCGGTATCTGGAGGATGTATATTAAGGGATGAGGAATGAGGGATGAGGAATGACCGAGCGTGATGTCCGACATAACATTCGGTCATTCCTCATCCCTCCAACTTTCAACGTTCAGCCATTAAAAATTATAATAAAAAAGTCTACTAAATAGATAGACTATATTGACTAATGCCATACATTTGTCCCGAACAAATTTAAACGCACTTTTGTATGGCATCATTTCAGCTGTTCCTACGACCATATTGTTGGTAGAATTCATTTTCAATCAAATGCAGCATCGCGAAAACCGTAAGCTGGACTTGACCACAATTAAGCATATCAAGCAAAATGGTTTAGATTAAATTCTTTGCAAATGCTTGATTATCAACACTGATAACTAATAACGGATAACGGATAACTACCTTTTAACTTTGAACACAACTTTACATGAAGCATATATCAACACTTCTCCTATTGTTTCTGCTGTCTGCCATTGCAGCATTCTCGCAGGAAATAAAAGTAGAAGGACTCATCAAGGATGGTGAAAGCGTACTTTCGGTGGGCGCTACCGTAGGGATCAAGGGTACCAGTATTTATGGTATTTCAGACGAAAACGGGCGATTCAGTATGGCAGCGCCAAAAGAATTGCCTTTCACGCTTATCATCAAACTGTTGGGATATAAAACCCGGGAAATCCTGATTTCCGAACTACCGGTTGCGCCATTAGACATAATCCTTGAAAACGACGGCCTGCTGGATGAAATACTTGTCACCTCCAGGCGCCGTAGAGAAGCGGCGCAGGAAGTGCCAATTCCAATTTCGGTGTTAACCGGCTCACTCGTTGCCGACGCGGGCGCTTTCAATGTAAACCGTGTGAAGGAACTGGTGCCTTCGGTACAGCTCTACTCGTCCAATCCGCGCAACACAACGTTGAACGTCCGCGGTATGGGTTCGACCTATGGACTCACCAATGACGGCATCGACCCGGGTGTGGGTTATTATGTGGACGGCGTGTACTTCGCCCGTCCGGCCGTGACAGCGCTCGATTTTATCGACATCGAGCAGATTGAAGTATTGCGCGGGCCGCAGGGGACACTGTTCGGCAAGAACACGACCGCCGGCGCTTTTAATGTGACCACCCGCAAGCCGAGTTTTACGCCGGGCGCCAATTTCGAACTCAGCTTCGGCAACTACGGATATATCCAGGCCAAAGGCTCGATCACCGGGCGGTTGAGCAAAAAAGTCGCCGGACGATTGTCTTTTTCCGGTACCCAGCGCGACGGTCTGATCCAGAACGTGAGAACGGGAAAATCAGTGAACGATATCAATAACCTGGGCTTCCGGGGCCAGTTGCTGATAACGCCGACCGAAAAGATCAAGATCACCCTGGTCGCAGACGCCACGCGCCAGCGCCCCGACGGCTACGCGCAGGTGATCGCAGGCGTGGCGCCTACCAAACGCGCGCCATACCGGCAGTTCGATCAGATTATCGCCGATCTTGACTACACTTTGCCTTCGCGCAACCCCTTTGACCGGATTATCGACCACGATACGCCCTGGCGTTCGGGCAACGAACTGGGCGGCGTTTCAGCCAATATCGATATAGAAATCGGTAAAGGCACACTTACTTCAACCAGCGCCTGGCGTTTCTGGAACTGGGAGCCATCCAATGACCGGGACTTTACCGGTCTGCCTGTACTGTCTTTATCACAGGCCACTTCGAAACACCGGAACTGGTCGCAGGAAATTCGTTATGCCGGTGAATTCTCTTCCCGTTTGAGCGGAGTCATCGGCCTCTTCGCTATGGGCCAGGAACTCAATACGGATCCCGTCCACATTGAGGAATCGGGTGCGGCACAGTGGCGCTTTTCACAGAGTTCTACCAGTTCACTGTGGCAAACACCGGGCCTTTTTGACGGATACGGGATTAAAACCCGTTCTAAACTCAAGAGTTTCGGCGCGGCAGTATTTGCCCAGGTTGATTGGGAAGTCATCAGCCGCTTGCACATCCTGCCCGGTGTCCGGTTTAACTACGACAAGAAAAATGTGGATTACGACCGCCAAACCTACGGCGGTCTGCAAACGGAAGACCCTGCGCTGATCGCCCTGAAAAATGCGGTATACAGCAACCAGGCTTTTGTATCAAGCGCTGAAGAAGATAACTTTTCAGGTCAATTGACGCTGGCCTTCAAAGCCAGTAAGGCCATCAATACTTTTGTCACCTATTCGACCAGTTTCAAACCTGTCGGCGTGAATTTGGGAGGTTTGCCTGTTGCCAATGGCGCTCCCTTGCTGGAATTGGCGGTCATCAAACCCGAAGACGTGCGCCACGTCGAAGTCGGCGTAAAAACCTCACCGACCCCGAATTCCACGTTCAATGTGGTATTCCACAATACGGATATCAGAGACTATCAGACACAGGTACAGACTGCTGAAGTAGGCGTCAACCGCGGCTATCTGGCCAATGCCGAAAAGGTGAATGTGCGCGGCCTTGAGATCGATGCTAGCCTCCGGGTAAAAACCTGGCTTTCGTTTTATGCTGCGCTGGCGTATACGGAAGGCAAATATGTGTCCTTCACCAATGCCCCGGTACCACTCGAAGAAACCGGCGGCCCGGCAGCATTCAAGGATGTTTCCGGCGGCGTATTGCCGGGTATCTCCAAATGGGCAGGCTCTCTGGGCGGGGAAATCAGTACTTCGGGTAAATTCCTCGGTCAGACCGGGCGGCACTTCATTGCATTCGACACGTACTATCGCTCTTCGTTTTCTTCGAGTGCATCACCTTCGCAGTATCTGAATGTGGATGGTTATGCCTTGTTGAACGCCCGGGCAGGTTTCCGTTCCCCGGATGGTACCTCCATCTTTCTGTGGGGGCGCAACCTGCTGAACAAGGATTATTTTGAACAACTGCTGCCGGCGGCGGGCAATGCCGGTCATTATGCGGGCGTACTTGGAGACCCCGCAACCTTCGGCGTAACTTTGCGGCAATCTTTCTAAACCGCAGGTGTAGCACAATACCCAGGCCAAAAAAAGAACCGATTTTTATTTTTATCGAGTACTAAACCTTATAGGTTTTCTGGTAGCGAAAGCAAAATAAAAATTTGTATTGTTGCAAATTTTGCCTCTTACTGGTACACCTGCATCGTTTTTTTGTATATGAAAATCAGGCTTTTATTATTTGTTTTTAGCATCTCGGTTTCTTCTTTGTTGGGACAAAAAACTACTACAACCGATAAACAAACCTGGTTTGGCGTTTTCAGCCAGACTAGGTTTAACGATAAATGGGGATGGTGGTTCGATGCGCATTTGCGGCTAAGAGAGGACTATTTCGGAGACCTTGGTCAGTCGCACATCATCCGTCAGGTAATACATGGGACCTCCCCGGATAATCGCCTGACCAA
>JAYSZC010001039.1:0-1045 GCA_043738235.1 Lewinellaceae bacterium
CACGTTATCGCGTTTGGCCACACCGATGCGGTTGGCAAATTCGCGAATACTTTCCGGCGTATATCCCCTGCGGCGAAATGCGCTGATCGTGGGCATACGCGGGTCGTCCCAACTGCTCACATGGCCTTCTTCCACCAGTTGTTTCAGTTTGCGCTTGCTGGTCACCGTGTAGGAAAGGCTCAGGCGGGCAAATTCGTATTGTTTGGACGGAAAAACACCCAGCTCCCGGATACACCAGTCGTACAATTCGCGGTGCGGAATAAATTCCAGGGTGCAAATCGAATGCGTAATTTGTTCGATACTGTCGCTTTGTCCGTGCGCCCAGTCGTACATCGGATAGATGCACCATTTGTCGCCCGTGCGGTGGTGGTGCGCGTGTTTGATGCGATACAGGTACGGATCGCGCATGTGCATATTGGGCGAAGCCAGGTCGATTTTGGCGCGTAGCGTACAGTGCCCGTCTGGGTATTCGCCGTTTTTCATTCGTTCAAAAATCGCGAGGTTTTCCTCGGGCGTGGTGTCCCGGTATTGATTGGGTACGCCGGGCGTGGTGGGCGTGCCTTTTTGTACGGCAACTTCTTCCGGTGACGAAAAATCCACGTATGCCTTACCCTTGCCGATCAATACTTTCGCCCATTCGTACAGCTGCCCGAAATAATCGGAGGCGTACAATATTTGGGCGGGTTCAAAACCCAGCCAGCGCACGTCGTCGATGATGCCATCTACATATTCGGTTTCTTCCGTCACCGGATTGGTATCGTCGAAGCGCAGGTTGGTTTTACCGCCATATTTCTGGGCGAGGCCAAAATTGAGGCAGATCGCTTTCGCATGGCCGATGTGCAGGTAACCATTCGGTTCCGGCGGAAAACGCGTCAGGATACGGTCGAATTTGCCGGAAGCAAGGTCTGCTTCTATAATTTCTTCCAAAAAATTCAGCGACTCGTTGACGGCGTTGTTATTATTATTTGTGCTCATTGTTCAGAAATAGTTGTACGGTTGATGAGGTTGATGAGGTTGATGAGGTTGATGAGGTTGATAAGGTTGA
>JAYSZC010001040.1:0-6508 GCA_043738235.1 Lewinellaceae bacterium
GCTTTGTGGATTTGGAACAACAATAACATCCTGTTTGTCTTCAAATATCACTGTATCCAGCGTTGTAAAAAGGTATTGTTCCCGCCGAACCAGTTTCCGCACGTTTATTTTGATGATTAATGTTTCAGCAGGTACAAATCGTAAACGCAAAATATTACAATTTGCGTGAAAGCGTACGCCATCCCAAAGTATAGTTTAGTCGAAAAACCACCGTCAGGTGCAACATTACAAGGCCGAAACGGTCATTAGCCTGCTTATCCACCATTTCTCTCCGCTATGATGCCATATCGCCACTCCTTCTTGCACTGCCGGATACTGTCTGCGGCACTCCTTTTGCTCTGTTCCTGTTCCCTTTTTGCCCAGACCATCCGCGGCAATATCATTGACGCCGGCGGGGAAGGCCAGGATTTTGCTACCGTCACCCTGCTCGCCGCCAAAGATTCCGCCCTGGTGAAAGGCGCGGTGAGCGACGAAAACGGGCGTTTTGAAATAGAAAACATGCCCGTCGGGCGTTACATCGTACGGGGTCAACTGGTCGGTTTCCGGACGGCGCAATCGGATCCGTTTGATTTTGTCGATGCCGATGTGGCACTGCCTGCACTGGTATTAAAACCCGTAAGCCAGGAATTGCAGGAAGTATCCGTGGTGGCGCAAAAACCGTTGATCGAGATAAAAGCCGACAAGTTGATTTTCAACGTGGATGCCAGTCCCACCAACCAGGGCCTGAATGCACTGGAACTCCTGCGCAAAAGCCCGGGCGTCAACCTCGACCAGAACGAGAATATCAGTCTGAAAGGCCGCCAAAACGTGATGGTGCAAATCAACGGCAAACTCACGCCCATGACCGGCCAGGATCTGGCGCAATACCTCAAAGGCATCAATTCCAGCGACCTGGAATCCATCGAGATCATTGCCACACCCGGCGCGAAATACGATGCCGAAGGCAATGCAGGCATTATTAACCTGCGTTTGAAAAAAGATAAACGGCTGGGCGCCAACGGCTCGGTCAGCGCCGGTTTCAGCCAGGGCATCACACCCAAAGCGGATGCTTCGGCGAGCATCAACTACCGCGACCGCAAAATGAACCTGTTCGGTTCGGCCAGTATATACCGGGGGCGGTTTGACAATACCATGCACCTCGACAACCGGGTCAGTGACCGCCGTTTTAACCAGTATAACAACTCTTACTGGTTTGCCCGGCCCAACAATGGCCGCATCGGCGCAGACTATTCGCCCAACGCCCGCCACACATTCGGCTTATTGGTGACCGGCGGCGTTTTTGTGCCCAACAACTGGCAGCGGGCGCGTACCGAAATCGGGCAATTTTCCGAAAACCGGATAGATTCCCTGCTGGTGGCTGAAAACGAAGGGAGTATGTTCAACTGGAACAGCAATTTTAACATCAATTACAGGTTCGCTGACACCAGCGGCAACGAACTCAATATCGACGCCGACTACGGTATTTTCCGCGACAGCCAGACGGTGCTGAACCAGAACTTTTACCGCGACCCGGAAAACGTAAATACCCTGGCTCAAAACGCTTTTCGGATGAATATGCCCCGCGACATCGATATCAGATCGATCAAGGCGGATTATGAACGGGCACTGACTTTGTTTGGAAAAACAAAAGACAGCAAACTGGGAGCCGGTGCAAAATTGTCGGACGTGGCAACCGACAATACCTTTAATTTTTTTAGCGTAGCCAATAATACGGATGTGTTTGACGCAGAAAGCAGCAACACCTTTCAATACCGCGAACGCATCGCGGCGGCCTACGTCAACGGCAATACGCAGGTTGGAAAAGTGAGCCTGCAAATTGGCCTGCGTATGGAACACACCGACGTGCATGGCGACCTGCTGGTGTATAAACCCATCGACAAAGGCCCTGTCGATACGGCGTACACCAGTTTTTTTCCCAGCGCGGTGCTGGGTTATGCGCTGCATAAAAACCACCAGTTGAACCTGACCTATCGCCGCTCGATCGACCGGCCGCGTTACCAGGACCTGAATCCGTTTGAGTTTCGCATCGACGAGATCAGTTTCCGCCGGGGCAATCCTTTTATCCGCCCGCAATTCACCCATAGCCTGGAGTTGAGTTGGTCCTTGTTTCAACGGGTTTTTGTCAGCGCCAATTATTCGCGCACGCTCAATGCGTTTTCCAACATTTCCGATCAGGAGACCGATCCTGTGACCGGCAAACAACGTTTTTTCATACAGGTACGCAACCTCGCTACCCGCGAAAATGCCGGTTTCAACCTGAATACGCCTATTCCAATTGCCAAATGGTGGAATGGCAACCTCAACTTCTGGTACAATTACTCGATCAACAAAGCCGACTACGGCGAAGGGCGCACACTTGACCTGCGGGTCGGCGGCGGCGGATTCTGGACGCAACAAACCTTCACACTGTCCAAAACCATGACTGCGGAAGCTTCCGGCCGTTTCAACTGGGGCGGTCTCTGGGGCGCTTACGTGAATCGCCCGCAGGGTACTATGGATATAGGCCTCACCAAACGCATCTGGGACGGCGCCGGTACGCTGCGTTTTAGTTTGACCGACGTGTTTCGCACCGCGCGCTGGAGTTCTTTTACCGAAATCGGCAGTTTGTACATCGACGCTTCGGGAACCTGGGAAGGGCAACAACTCCGGTTCAACATGACGTATCGCTTCGGCAACAACAACCTGCAAAATGCGCGGCGGCGGGCTACCGCCGCCGAAGAGGAAAGCGGGCGGGCCAGCGGCGACGGCGGCGGCGGGCGCAACTAGAAAAGGGCCGGGTACGTTCATTCACCCGCTTGCGTCGTTCACGCACCTAAGTGGTTTGTTGATCCACTTTTTTTGAAAAGCAGGTAGTATCGCTTCATTTTAAAGGCACATTCTATCAGCTTATCTAAAATATACACCATGCAAAAAAACGTAACCATCAGATTCGTTTCAGTACTGCTGGCAGTACTGACATGCGCCAACGCATGGGCGCAGGCGGGTATCACAACCCCCAGAACCCCAAGCCCGGGCGCCCAGGTTTCACAAACCATCGGTATTTCCACGGTGAGCGTCCAGTACTCCAGGCCTTCTGTGAAAGGCCGCCCGGTTTGGGGTGAATTGGTGCCGTATGGCTGGAATAAACAAGGCTTCGGCAATGGCAATGAAGCGCCCTGGCGGGCAGGCGCCAATGAGAACAACGTGATCGAATTTTCACACAATGCCAAGGTAGCCGGACAGGCTGTACCCGCAGGGAAATACGGCTTGTTCTTTGTCATTAATAAAGACGATAGCGGAGAAGTCATTTTGTCAAAAGACTACCACTCCTGGGGTAGTTTCTTTTATGAACCCGGCCGGGATCAGCTCCGGGCAAAAATCCAGTTGCGCGCCATCCCGCACACGGAACAGCTGACTTTTGATTTTATCAACCTCACCAAAAACACCGGTGAACTTGTGCTGAATTGGGAAAAGAAACAATTTCCGGTGTCGATTGAATTCGCCGTAGATGAAATTGTGATGGCCAATGCCACAGAAGAACTGAAAGGCGTGAAAGGTTTTAACTGGCAGGGCTTCTCCACTGCGGCTAACTATGCCATGCAAAACAAGGTCAACCCGGATGCCGCCCTCATATGGATCGACCAGGCCATTGCGCAGCAATCCAACTACACCAACCTGAACATCAAATCAGGTCTGCTCAAACAAACGGGCAAAACGGCAGAAGCCGATAAAATCAAAACCGAAGCCCTGGCCGTCGCTACCGAACCCGAACTTAATCAATACGGATACCAACTGCTCAACGATGGCAACCACGACGAAGCGATCAAAATCATGCTACTCGTCACGGAACGCCACCCCCAAAGCGCCAACGCCTGGGACAGCCTCGGTGAAGCCTACGCCACCAAAGGCGATAAAGACAACGCGATCAAAAGTTTCAAAAAATCGCTCAGTTTGAATCCGGCGGAAAATGTAAAAGCCAATTCGGAGAAATTCCTGAAGCAACTGGGAGCTATGAAATAGAAGTGAGAAGTGAGAAGTGAGAGGTGAGAGGGTGAGAGGGTGAGAGACGTCCCCTTTGGCATTTGCTTATATTTTGAGTCTGGGTGTTTCAGGCCTGTAATCGTGAGTGGTGAATCGTGAGTCGTGAGTGGCATTCCGTTAAAATAAAGAACTCAACATTCTTCTAACGGAATGCCACTCACGACTCACGATTCACGACTCACGATTCACGATTCCAGGCCTGAAACGCCCAAGCCAAAATCCATTAACCCGGCCAAAGGGGACGTCTCTCACCCTCTCACCTCTCTTCAATGTGCATTAAAATCCGTTGTTTCACCCGTTCGATTTTTTTGGTCAGTTCCCGAAAAAACCAGTCGCGGGTTTTTTCCGAAGATTGTGTGATTGGGCTGGATTTGGCAATCACATTCTGAAACCAATCATCGGTGTAGTCGCAGAGTTTTGGATCAGAACTTTTGATATAATTGGGGTTGCAGAAGGCCGCAAATACGAACTTTCCCACATCGCTGGTGACGATGGCCGTATTGTTGGTATGCACCATTTCATTGTGATAAATATGGATGAGGCCAAGACCATGCTCCGGTTTTTCGCCGATTTTAAATTTTTTGCCGGCTGCCGCAATGGCCTTCATGTGGGCAGCCCATTCTATCAGTTTATCGCATAAAATAACAGCCTCCTGCGGGTCGCGAAAGCCGCCTGAATAGACGTGGTATTCAATCTGGGCCAGTGTATTGTCCACAATATTGACGCTCCACAGTTCGGTACTGTCCAGGGCGATATAGTGTTCCAGCAGTTTCTGGCTGAGCTGCACCACAGGCTGGGTGACGAGTTGGAAATCGAAAGGCCGGTCGCGCAAAAACTCCAGGTTCCAGGTGGTACGTCCCCAGACATAGAGTTTAAAACAGATCAGTTCCGGGATAAAATTATAGGTAAACACCGGGATTTCGACCGTTGCATAATTGAAATGCACCTTGGGGAGCCGGCGTATTTGTTCCAGCGTTTGGATGTAATCCGTGAGGTATTGAGAGAAATCGGTGATTTTTTGCGAAAAAGCATTGAAATTACACATGACATTATCGCTTTTGCCCACCACCAACTGATCGAGCGAAATCCGAAAATGCAGGGCCAGGGTGCTGAGTTCGGGCGGCGAAAGAAATGTGTCTCCCCGCAACCTGCGATAAACAGGGTCTTTGCCCAGATTGAGAATGCGGGCCAGATCCTCCACCGCATCGGCGCGACGGGCATAGCGTTGAAGGATCATTTCAAAAAGCTGGTCTTGTAAGTTCTGCTGCACCATACGGATAGTAACTATTGTCTTAGGCGGGTAAATTAAGTAACTTTTAAACACTGACCATGATTATAAGTGATGAGCGGATGAACATGATTGATTGTCGGAATAGAAAAAGTATAGTCGGGCTTTAATATTCATTTCCTTTTTAGATTCTATTTTGAAAAAACCCGCCGTTTAAACGACCTTTGCGCCCGGTTTTGGTGCATGTGCAACGACCGCCCTGACCACTCGTTCACTTTTTCAATCACTTACTTTGAAAGCGATTCTCCTCCTTGAAGACGGCACTGTGTTTCACGGCAAGGCCGCCGGCAAAATCGGTACGACTACCGGCGAAATTTGTTTCAATACAGGTATGACGGGTTATCAGGAAATTTTTACCGATCCTTCCTATACCGGACAAGTGCTGGTTGCTACCAATGTGCATATCGGCAACTATGGCATCAAAAATGACGAAATAGAGAGTGAAAGCATCAAAATTGCCGGATTTATTTGCCGAAACTTTAATATCCCCTACAGCCGCCAGACCGCTGACCGAAGTATTCAGGACTATTTTGAAGCAGAGGGATTGGTTGCCATACACGACTTGGACACCCGGGCCATCGTGCAACACATCCGCGAACGCGGCGCCATGAACTGCATTATTTCTTCCGAAACCGACGACGTTGCCGAACTGCAAAAACGCCTTGCAGCCACGCCTGGCATGGCCGGATTGGAACTTTCCAGCCACATTACTACCCGCGAACCTTACTTTATCGGACAGGAAGATGCCAAATACCGCATTGCTGTGATGGATTTCGGGGTGAAAAAAAATATTCTCCGCAGCTTCGACCAGCGCGACTGCTACCTGAAAGTTTTTCCGGCTAAAACGGATTTTGCAGCAGTGAAAGCCTGGAACCCCGACGGCTATTTTCTGTCCAATGGCCCGGGCGACCCTTCTTCCATGCCTTATGCGGTGGCAACGGTTGAAAAAATGCTCGCCGACGGCAAACCGCTTTTCGGCATTTGTCTGGGACAACAATTGCTCGCCCTCGCTGCAGGCTTGCCTACATACAAATTACACCACGGCCACCGTGGACTTAATCACCCGGTGAAAAACCTGGCAACCGGACTGTCTGAAATTACCAGCCAAAACCACGGATTCGGCGTGGTCGAACAGGCTGTTTATGACAGCCCCGGCATCGTGGAAGCCACCCATATCAACCTGAACGACAGCACCGTGGA
>JAYSZC010001041.1:0-6501 GCA_043738235.1 Lewinellaceae bacterium
GCGCCCTGCAAAAACTCGGGCATAGTTTCAAAAGTGAAACCGATACGGAAGTGCTGGTACACCTGATCGAAGAAGTGCAGCAACAGGAAAACCTGCCCATCGAAGAAGCGGTACGCCAGGCGCTGACCCAGGCGCACGGCGCTTTCGCCATCGTGGTCATGGACCGGGAAGACCCCTATAAAATCGTTGCAGCGCGCAGATCCAGCCCACTCGTGATCGGTATCGGGAAAGGAGAGTTTTTTATCGGATCGGATGCGACGCCCATTGTGGAACACACCAAAAAAGTGGTGTACCTGAATGATGAAGAAGTGGCCACCTGCACCCTCGATGGCGAACTGACCATCAAAACCCTGCGCAACGAAGTAATGACGCCCACCATACACCAGATTGAACTGGAAATAGAGCAACTGGAGAAAGGCGGCTACGATTATTTCATGCTGAAAGAAATTTACGAGCAGCCCACGACCATCGCCGAATGTATGCGCGGACGGATGGATTCGGAGGCCGGGTGGGTTCGGCTGGGCGGCATGGAGGAACACATGAAGCGCATCGTCAATGCGCAACGGATGATTATCCTGGGTTGCGGGACTTCCTGGCACGCCGGCATGATTGCCGAATATCTTTTTGAAGAAATCGCCCGCCTGCCGGTCGAGGTGGAATACGCCTCCGAGTTTCGTTACCGCAATCCGGTGGTGCGCGAAAACGACGTAGTACTGGCAATTTCCCAGTCCGGCGAAACGGCTGATACCTTTGCAGCGCTCGAATTGGCCAAAGAACGCGGCGCACTCACATACGGCATTGTCAATGTGGTCGGTTCCTCGATTGCACGGCTCACACACAGCGGTTCCTACATCCACGTTGGGCCTGAAATTGGGGTGGCTTCCACGAAGGCTTTTACCGGACAGGTGACGATGCTGACGATGATGGCGCTGATCCTGGGCTACGAACGCGGTTACCTGCCGAAATCGCAGTACCAGAAATTGGTACAGGAACTTGCCCTGATCCCCCGGAAAGTCGAAGAACTGCTCCAAAATTGCCAAAAACAGGTCGAATACATCGCCGGAGAATTCAAGGATGCGCCCAATGCCCTGTATCTTGGCCGCGGATATAATTTCCCGGTGGCGCTGGAAGGCGCACTAAAACTGAAAGAGATCAGTTATATCCATGCGGAAGGGTACCCGGCAGCCGAAATGAAGCACGGCCCGATTGCCCTGATTGATGAAAATATGCCGGTTTTTGTGATTGCCACGAACAAAAGTGCCCATGAAAAGGTTGCTTCCAATATCATGGAAGTGAAGGCGCGCAAAGGCGTGGTCATCGCAGTGATTACAGAAGGCGACGAAACGATAAAAAACCTCGCAGACTTTGCGATTGAAATACCCGAAACAGAAGAACCGTTTACCCCACTGCTGTCCGTTATTCCACTTCAATTACTGGCTTACCATATTGCCGTCCTGCGGGGTTGTAATGTGGATCAGCCGAGAAACCTCGCCAAATCGGTGACGGTAGAATGAGTTTTTGCACCATACCATCATGAATAGATTAGATATAGAATACAATACGGAACGCAGCCATATTCTTTTCCCGGAATACGGACGCTCCATCCAGGAGATGATTATCCATGCCAAGACCATCGAAAACCCGGGCTTGCGGCAAAAAACGATTGAGAATATCGTAGGACTAATGATCCAACTTGGCCCCACGGGCAATAAAAACATGGATGATTACCGGGACAAACTCTGGAACCACGTCTTTGAAATTGCCAATTACGAATTGGATGTGACGCCGCCACCTGGTATCATCATTCGCCGGGCCGAAGAGCGTCCGAAAGCCGCACCGCTGGGTTACCCAGCGTCGGCTACGCGCTACCGACACTATGGCAATAGCATTCAGGCGCTGATTAAAAAGGCGATTGAAATGCCCGAAGGTTCCAAAAGAGAAGGTTTTGTGGAGGTAATTGCCTCTTACATGAAATTAGCCTACAAAACCTGGAACAAGGAACACTATGTCAGCGATGACATCGTAAAAGAAGACCTCGAAAGTTTGTCCGACGGCCAATTGGTACTGCACGAAGGCCACGATTCGCTCGATAAATTAGCGGCAGGCGCCGGCAAGCACGACAAAGACCGCAGCAGCAGCCGGAACAACAACCAGCGCAACCGCAAACAACGCCCTGGCAGCAACAACGGCAACCAGCGCAATCGCCCAAGTGGCGGTGGAGGCGGCAACCAGCGCAACAGCAGCGGCAATTTCAGAAAACGGAAAAAGTAGGGTTTTGACAAGCTTACCACAATCATGCATAAACTTATCCTGTTTTCTTTGCTTTGTATATCTCTGCTCAGCCACTCCGGCTGTGCATCCATGAAACAGAACCGATGGCTGGCTGCGCACCGCGACAACCTGCGCAACATATCAGACAGTAAAATGTCACCCGAACAAAAATTAGACGGGATGCTGGCCGATTATGTGCAGTTCATGCAGGAAGACCTGAAATTCGTCAATCCGGTGAAAGGTATCAAATACGTACAGAAATACCACGATCAGAACGAGGCTTCCATGGATAAAATACTCCGGGAAGCCGAACAATGGCAGGGCAAACTGAACCTGATGGAGAAAGGCTCCTTAGCCATTCGGGTGGTGCAAAAACCCTATATCAATCGTTTGATCGACCTCGCGCCCAAATTCAAACGCAAGTACAAACAATACGCCTTTGCTGTCAAATTGGCAAGCAAAATGACCGGCGGTTTAACCCGCTTTGCGGGGAAAGCGCTGGATTAACAGGGAATCGGGAGCCTCAAAAAGAAAAAGGGCAAAGGCAAAGGGCAAAAAGCAAACACGCAGATTATCGAGCGTACATTGCTTTTTGCCTTTTGCCTTTTGCCTTTTTGCCCTTTTTCTTATTTCACCACCAGGCGCTTTTCCACCACCCCTTCATCTGTCTGAATACGCAGGCTATACACGCCTTGTGGCAGGTTCTGCACATCGACACGGGCAGTTCCACCGGCGCTTTGCTGGGTACTGCACACCTGGCCCAATGCATTGACCACCTCGATCTGTTTCATGTACAGGTATTTGCTGTAGATCATGGCAAAATCATTGGTCGGATTGGGATAGACGGATACTAATTTCTCCCGGTCAGGGTTTTTGGTGGAAGAGGTGCCTGTAAGTTTGATCCACAAGGTATCCTGCATTACGGACAAGGGTATTTGATTGCCCTGTGCGTCGATCGCCATTAAACCATTGATATTTATCTGGAATGGAATGACATTCTGGTCGGTACGGTCTACTACGTCGATAATGATGATAAAATCGGAGCGAAAAGTGAGCTGCGCAATCCGCCCATAACCGCTTGCCGCTTGTCCGTTGGTGCGGGTCAGGCCAATATCCAATTGCCGGCGGCTGTGGATGTCCTGCGGAAGCCAGAGCAGGTGGTTGATCCCGAACATGGAAGCGCCGTCGTAATTCGCCGACAGGTTGTGGCTGACAAATTCCGGATACCGCAAGGCAAATGCCAGGCCATACAAATCTATCGCCGGTTGGGCCGCAGTGCCAAGCATCAGATCGGCGCTGATTTCCAGGGGCTGCGGATTATCGGTATCCATATAGATCGTATCCATTGGAAACGATACCCAGATCGGTGGCGCCGCAGCAGGATAAAAGACTTGAGTCGTGTCAATTGGAGCATAATGTTGCACGATCACGTCCGCATCCAGGGCATTGACCGTGCCATTGCCGTCACAGTCCAGGTGTTTGTAGTTAACGGCGTCTGCCACGGTATTCGGCCAGTCCGGCGCAAATTGTGGCATCCAGGAGGTTGTTGCATTCGGGCGCGGCGCACCGGCCACATAATGCCCGATACCAATATTCAGCAAATCGTACACATTCGCTTCGCGGTCGCCATTGGCATCGCCCGGCATGACATAATCCGTACCGCCCGGCATATTCTGAACGTTCATCGTGAACGCGTCGGTAAATACGAGTTCCGTGACGGAAGAAACACAGTTGTTGTTGATCCAGCCGCTCAGGTTGGTTTTGTAAATACCTCCGGCGGGATAGTGGTGCAAGAGGGTGTCAAACTGTGTACCTTCCCAAAGCGCGCTGCCATCGCCGTAATCTAATTGTATAAAGGCAAAATCATCATCGGAACTGCGCGTAAAACGCACCCAGTAACCATTCTCGGGATTGCCGGCCATAACGGTAGCATCCATGTCGAGGTGACAAGTTCCCATGGCCTCCGCGCAGGTGCCTGCCCACCAGACGGATAAACCCGCGCCCTGGGCTTCACATTCATTGGCGTAGGTGATGCCGTCGCAACCGCAAACCGGCGCATAAACGGGCGGACAAATCGTGGCCACTGCGTCCATCACCGGATTTTTACAGCCGGGTTCGGCAACAATCAGGGGCTGGCAACGAGTCGTAGTGCAGGAGTCGCCCGTACTGGTATTTTTTATTTTGTATTGCGCACAAATCAGATAATCGCCGTAACCCGGCAATTGCGCGGTCAACACAGGATCATAAGATAAAACCTGGTTGGATTTACTGGTGTACCATTCCACGGAACTGATGACCGAGTTCGGATTGGGTGTCAACGGAGATAATCTGCCATACAACGCGGTTTGAACAGCCGTTACTGCAATTTCATACCCGCAATCATTCGGATTTTGCGTACTGACTGAAATTTCCTTGCATATTTCGGCCTCACAGCCGAATGCGTCGCTCACAGTCAGGCATACCGTATAAGTGCCTGCTGCCGAAAACTGGTGTTGCACACTATTGCCCGTAGTGCTGGAGCCGTCTCCAAAATCCCAACTGCAATCCTGCGTCGAGGCATCGTACACATTCGCTTCAAAATGTAGCAGAAAAGCGCTCTGATTGCCGACGAAATAACCAAACTGGGCGGCGCATGGGAGGGTATCCGACAAACAACTCAATGCCACCACCGGGTAACCTTCCGACGAACAACCCTGGGGCAAGGTACCGGGAATGCTGGTAAAACGAATAGTCTGACCGCCGGACAATGACTCCGCACCATCATAAGCCCGCAAAATTTGCCCGTTATCGAGGTCAATAATTTTTGCACCACAACCCGGCGTCACACTTGCTACCCAACCCACCCGCGCGCACTGCGCATGGAGGGTATTGCCAACACCCAATTGTATCAGCAACATTAAAAAGCAGTAAGTAACAAACCGATTCTGTTTAGAATTGAGCATCAGCGCCATCGTTTTGATAAAGACGGAAAAATATCCACTCTGCGTTGGTTTTATGGAGGATAGTTTTTCACTTTACAAAGGTTCGTTATTTTTCGGTGATTATAAAATACATTTTCCATAACTTGTCGGAGAAAAAAAAATTTAACTTTTCATATAAAAAACTGATTTTCATTATTTTGTGTTAAAAAATATTGGTCATTTTATATTTAGTACAAAATAGATTTGAACGGAAACTCAGTACAAGAGTCTGAAAGTAAAACTTTTCAACTATCTCAACCACTCAAACCTGACTGTAAGTAAAAGGTCAAAATTATTTTAGATTAAATTCTTTGTAAATGCTTGATTATCAACACTGATAACCAATAACTAATAACGGATAACTACTTATGTACGTATGTTCAGTGAAAAACTGATTTCACTCCTCCAGACTTTTTCCAAACCTGAACTGAACCGGTTCCGAAAATACCTGCAATCGCCTTATCTCAACGATCTGCCCGAGGCAACCCGGCTGTTTGAAATTCTCCATGAAAGCATCAGAAAAGGGCAGGTTTCGGAGGAAGATTTTAGAAAACAACGCATCTGGCAACAACTGTTTCCGGGTAAAAAACCGGATGATCTGCAATTGCGCCGGATCGCCTCCGACCTGACACATCTGGCGCTGCAATTTATGGTGGCCGAAGCCCGGCGACAGGATCCGCTGTCGGAAGCGCTGGAAATGCAGCAATTGCTGGGCAAACAGGAACTGAAAAAACACCTGGCCGGCGCCGAACGCCAGATTGACAAATACATCAACGCCTCTGCGGGAAAATCATCGCAGTACTATTATGCGCAGTTCAAAAAACATGTGCAGGCTTTTAACCAGGCCTCTAAAACGGTATCGACCGCGGGATACATGGACAGGCTGTTGCCCGCAGATCATTACCTGGAGTGTTTTTACATCGTTCAAAAATTGAAATTTTACGTCGGCTGGCTGCACTATCGCGGTTTCCGGGTCACCGACCAGGTGCTGGAAGTGATCCCCGGTTTTTGGGAATATATCCGCAGCGGCAAATTCGCCGACGTGCCTATTATCAGCGTGTATCAAAAAGTGATCGCCTGTTTTACCGAACCCGAACAGGAGGAACATTTCTGGAACCTGGTGGTCGACCTCGAACAATTTGCCAACGATTTGCCCGAAGAAGACCTGCGGGAATGTTATCAAACGGCTCAGAATTACTGCGCCCTTAAAATCAACCAGGGGCGCACCGAATACTACGCCGTCTTTTTTAACTTGATTAAAGACAGTATT
>JAYSZC010001042.1:0-6496 GCA_043738235.1 Lewinellaceae bacterium
CGAACCCCGGCTGCGGGCAAAACAACGGCAGCATAACAGCCTCGGCTTCGGGCGGTACTTCGCCGTATCAGTACAGTTTGAACGGCGGCGCGTTTCAAAGCAGTGCTGTGTTTAGCGCTTTGGGCGCCGGCAACTATACGGTGACGGCGCGTGATGCTGCGGGCTGCACTTCTTTGGCTGTGACGACGATGCTGACATCCCCGAGCCCCGCTAATTCGGCCATTCAGGCAAATACTACTCAGGGTTGTTCCAATACGTTTTTTATCCTGACCGGCAATCTGCCGCCCGGCACAACGGGGCTTTGGACCTCCAATGCCATGCAGCCGCCTACACCTGCTAATCCGGTTTGGACATTGGGCAATCTGCCGCCCGGAAACTTTACCCTTACTTGGACGCTTTCGGCGCCAGGCTGCCCTAATTACAATGCGGCATCTGTTATGCTGCAAGTATCGGCGCCTCCTCAGGCCAATACCGACGGCGTGTTTCAGGTAGAACAGGGGGATGATGCAGCCGTTGAAGTATTGCTAAACGACCTGGCAAGCAGTCCTTTTCAACTGCGTATTTTGAAAAATCCCGGTCAAGGCGCCGCATTTTTTAATAACCAGGACATCCTGGAGTATCAGCCGGATGCGGCGGCGAACGGAAACGATACGGTGGTGTACGAACTTTGCTACCTCGAATGCCCTGAGGTATGCGATACGGCCCTGGTTTTGTTTCGCAACCTGCGCAACGACGACCCTTGTGTACTCAGCGGCGATACATCCAATATATTTACCAATGGTCTGACGCCCAACGGCGACGGTCGCAACGATCTGTTGATTTTCCGCGTAGTAAGTGTGGAGGATTGCGCAATCAACTATGCCAAAAGTGACATCATTATTTACAACCGTTGGGGAGATGTGGTATTTGAGGCCTCACCTTATAACAACGACTGGGGCGGAACCAACCGAAATGGCAATAACCTGCCGCCCGGGGTGTACTATTTTGTACTCCGTATTACGCTCAACGAGGTGTACAGCCAGTTTGGGAGCGTGATTTTAATTAGATGATGATATGTTCCTTGCCGAAAGTAAAAAAGGCCGGCCGGCTTTCGCCGACCCACCTATAACCCCATAAAACCGAAGAAATCTTAATCTCTTTTTATGAATTTGAATATTGTAGTTTCCTTGCTTTGCGCAATCTGCACGAAATACAAACCGGGAGGTAAATTCGATACTTCAAAATCAACGTTCATGGTACCTGCATAACCAAATTCTTGTGCTAAGCGCACCTGTTTACCATCTTGATTGATGATGGAGATACTGACAAGAGCGTCTTCTGACAAGTCATAGCGCACCGTAATGTTATTGGCAGCCGGATTGGGAAAAACGCCGTTAACCTGGTTGTTTACTCTTAGCATATTAGGTGAGACGCAGCTTCCCGCGATACATTCCTGGGCTGGGTTACAGCAGAAGTCACCGTTAGAGCCGTTTTGACCCCGTACGCAGTCGTTATCGCCATTCGATGATGAACCGATAACACCCGGCAATCCATTGGGTGCGCCACCTGAACCTGCGGCGCCACCTGTTCCTGTGCCGCCATTACCTTTTGCGCCGCCAGTACCGCCAAGGTCGCCACAGCGATATGCATTGCCTGCGTTGCCTCCAACACCGCATTTACCACCTTTGCCGCTTCCGCCATTTCCGCCTTTCCCGTCGAAGGAAGCGCCGTTTCCGCCGCTACCTGCTATTCCATGGCCTCCATGACCGCCCGAACCGCCGTCACCGGCGTTACCCGGGTAAAGACAATCTGTGTCGCCGCCATTGCCCGCATTACCTCCTGTACCGCCTTCTGCACTACCGCCTTCACCTGCCTCGCCACCTTTTATACTTCCATAGGCGCCGTTGCCACCTTTACCACCGCTCGCACTGCCACCATTGCCGCCTGCTGCGCCTGACTTGGTATAACCTGCATTACCACCAGATCCAGCTTCGCCGGCTTTGGCTTCTCCACCTTTGCCGCCGTTCCCACCTTCCGTTGTACCCTGGCCGCCATCTCCGGCTGCTCCGGCTGTTGCAGCACCGCCAAATCCACCTGTGCCACCTGCACCGGTTTGTCCTCCGTTTCCGCCTGCACCGCCTTTCCCAGCCTGGGCATTGCCGCCATCTCCGGCATTGCCGCCTTTGGGATCACCGGCACCGCCATTGCCACCGATTCCGCCCATAGCGAAACCTCCATTTCCTCCTTTTCCACCTTCTCCCTGCAAATGTCCATTCCCGGCATTGCCTCCTACACCGGCAGAGGCGCTCCCGCCTTTACCGCCATTGCCGTTCAAATAACCATGGCCTCCATTTCCTCCAATTGCGTTACCTCCATCACCACCGTCGCCGCCTTTGCCGCCCGATGAGCCGTCGCCACCAGGACCGCCCTCGCCCGCAGATGCGTCACCCCCATCCATACCGTTGGGGTTCAGTACATCTCCGTTCGCACCATTTACGCCTGTAGCACTTGATCCCGGTGAACCATTGGAACCGGGCGGCATGAACATATGGAGTATGAGCGCATCGCCCCCATGACCACCACGTCCACCTTCTCCATTGCGCAAACCGTCTATACCTTGACCTCCGCGTCCGCCGCGTCCGCCTTTGATTGCTCCGCCACTATACTTCACGGCGCTTATCAACACAGATCCGCCATCGCCGCCTTTACCAGCGAGAAAAGCATCGCCACCCTGGCCACCTGCCAGTTCAGATAATACTACAATGTAAGGTGCTGACAACATAATATCGCCTCCTTTCCCACCTTGCGGAGCGAGTTTGGAACCGGGTAAGCCGGCAGATGCCATTACGGCGCCTCGAATGATAATACGTGTGTCCGAGCGCAAGGCAATATGGTTTCCAAATTTGCGGGCAGTTTGTAGCAGCGCGCCATCGATGATGATGTCTCCCTGACTGAAAATGATCAAATCGTTTTGAAGCAGGACATTCGCTCCACTTGGTACCGTGAATGATCGGACTGCAAAAGTCCCACCTGAAAATACCCCGCCTTGTAAAGTCATGGCTTGGGAGTTCTGGGTGTACAGAGATTGGGCTTTGTCTAAAGCCTCCGTGAGTGGGGCTAAGCCGAAAAGAGGTTTGCCATGCATTGTCCCGGCCGTGTAAAGGCAGAGTACGAGCATGAGGAGTCGGACTTTGTTGTGCATAAACATCATTAAAAAGTTTAGTGAAAATGAATAAGTTACCACCGAAATAGCATCGGTTTGACAGAATATGTCGGTGAAGACGAATTGTTACCAATGCGGCTTAGTAACTTTTTTTGCATCGTGCGATATACCGTTATAATAACCGCACAGCAATGAAAAACACCGTACTCATTCTTTTTTTCTTCGCCGCATCACACCAAATTTTTGCACAAGATTTTGGTTTTAGCCTCAGCCTCGGTGCACGCAAAACGTTTAAACTGAGTAAAAAAACTACCCTGGATTTGCGTCAGCAAATTCAGTTGAACCCCGAAATCAAAAAATATAACAACAAGTATGGAGATTTTTTCAATGAAGAGGGCTTCTGGCCGATTCCTGATCGATACGAGGAAGATGATGAATTGGACGACGACGACCTGCCGCCAGGAGCAGGCAGTGGAATTCCAAACACCGGGAGTGAATTAGATGATACTCCACGAGATATTTCCCTCGATTGGCGCAGTACGACCGCTTTCCAGTACAACTATCAATTTTTCTCCTGGCTCCGCACGAATGGAGGATACAGCCTGTTATTCGATGGTGAAGAACTGCGTCATAATTTTCGCGCCGAATTAGACTACCGGCCCTTGCGCCATTGTAAAAAAAAGCAAAAGATAGACTTGTCTGCCCGTGGCTTGTTTCAATATGTAGGACAATCTGACGATGGCGTATACGAGTGGGACGCCTTGCTCATACCACGTTTGGATGCGGAATGGACGTTCAAAAAAAACCATATCCTCGGATTGAGCAATGCGCTGAATGGAGGCTGGAAGAAAGGTGCATTGTCCTTTGACCGCTGGCGCATAACCCCAAAATTCGTATTCATATACGAAAAAAAACACCGCTTTACGTTTTCCTATCAATATCAGCAGCGTATTGGCAAGCCTAAACATTCACAGGGCATGAGCTTTGGCTACGAAGTGCGCTTTTAATAAACTAATCCGTCTCCTTGTTTTTTTATCCCAGCTGCTTCGACCGTTTTCGGTTCGGGGCAGTTTTTTATTTAACATTCAGGCTTTAAAAAAAAGTAAAAAAAATATCAAATGCCGGTAACATCTTTTGTCATCTGCGATATGTTAACGGTGATCTATCCTTCCAGTTTGTATGGGAGCTGAATTTACCTCCATTCTAACTGTCATTAACGTACACAACGATGCGGACAACAAACCTCTTTCTTGCTGCCTTAATCACCTTGGTTGCCGTTACCACGCTTTCATCCCAGGATATTGCAGAAGCCAGGCGACTGGCAGAAGCCGGACAACATTTCGAGGCCCAAAAATTGTACAATGCTATATTGCTGAGGAACCCCGATCAGATAGATGTCCTCCTCGGAGCGGGCTACAACCTGTCCTGGGCCGGTCGGCATGATGAGGCGCGCAAAAAATTTGAATCGGCGTTGCGGATTGACCCTAAAAATGCTTCGGTATGCACCAGGATATCACGTTCGTAGTCGGCGGGGCGGATTATCAAATACCCATTATTTCGCTGGCGCCCGGTTTTCAGGTTATATACGGCTGGGATTTTTACCTCATTACGCTGATGACCTTTTTTGCTCCGGTGCTGTCGTTCATCGTTTCGCTGGCGTCTCAACCGCTCAAATTGTTCCGGTTTCTCAGCCAAAGTACGGCCCTGTACGCTGCGCTGACGCCGCTCTCCAGCATTGGCGTACTGGCTTATTTCGTTTCCGGGAAAGCATTCTTTCTCGTGACCGGCGATCAGAACCAAACAGAGCATGTAAGTAGTTCTACGTCAAAAGGTTGGTATGGCAAAATCCGTGAAAACTGGAACGGTTTTTTGGCAAAAAGCCATCCCGATACCCGTATTGTTCAGGGATTTGAAATACTAACCGGTATCGGCTTTGGCATCGCCGCACTGATGATGTTCCAGATATCCTTTCTGGGTTTATGTCTGGCGTTTCTTCTATTGCCTGTCATGCACCATTTGATGTGGGAAAATCGCTGGGTGCGCAAAATCGTTTACCTGCCTTTTCTGCTCATCGTCCTAGGCCTGTTGTTGTCCGGTTTTAGTGTTTTTGGAATGCCGGCGCTGTTTTTTGGGTACGGGTTTCACTTTTGAGGGTGGTTCTGATAAGACCCAATCCCGACTTCATATCATTTCCTGCCGTTTTGTATGACACAATCCGGCAGGAAATTTTTCGTTATAAGGCGCGTGATTCCTGACAACGATTCGGTAGTGATGGAAGGTTGTTAGCCGAAGCATGCAGGTGATCGCGCTGAACGGTTGAACCGATTAAAGAAACACTTTTTTTGTAATCAAACACCCTCTGGAGGTACCAAAAAAATGGAAAATACCAAAGCAAAATCCAGCATTGGAAATATTTTTATTCCAATCATTACCGCAACCATCGGACTGATTCCCTTTGCATACGATAAGATGTCACAGGAGCCTCAAGCAGCAATAATCACAAAGGATGGTTTGGATAATGAAAAAAAAGAACTTGCTCTTTTATCTTATCAAGAGGGAATGAGTCTGTATAATAAAGGGCTTTTTGAAGAGGCGAAAATTTCTTTAAAAGCCGCCATCAATCAGGGCGGTATTGTAGAGGCATACTATCCTATGGCACGGTGTTATATGAATGGCAGCATTAAAGATTACGAAAAATATAAATTCTACTGTGAAGAAGGGATAGAAAAAGGCGATCTGAAATGCCATTATGGTTTATGGAGTTATTACAGTAATCTGCCTGTTTCAAAAGACGAGATAAAGGCAAACGAACACGCCAAAAGGGCGTTGAGCGCCGTGGAAAAATCTGCCGAATCCGGCGACGCTTTTTGGCAGGGAAAACTGGGTTCGTTGTATAATTACTACGTTAAGGATTACGAAAAAGCCTTGTTCTGGTATGAAAAAGCAGCCGCTCAGGATGACGCTTTCGCCCAGTCCAAATTAGGCGTCATGTATGAAAGCGGGCGGGGTGTAGACAAGGATTACAAAAAAGCGTTGTACTGGTATGAAAAAGCGGCAGCGCAAGACCACATGGAGGCCCAGAGCAACCTGGGATTTATGTATGATACCGGGAACGGCGTCGGCAAGGATTATAAAAAAGCGCTGTATTGGTATGAAAAAGCGGCAGAACAGGGTGATGCCTTTGCGCAAAATAATTTAGGCGTCATGTATCATAATGGCCTTGGTGTGAAAGTGGATTATATAAGAGCCAAATACTGGTTTCAAAAAGCGGCCGACCAGGGAAATAAAAACGCTATCCAAAATATGAAGATGTATTAGAAAATTTCACCTCATCGTATCAGCAGTTTTTTCAAA
>JAYSZC010001043.1:0-6493 GCA_043738235.1 Lewinellaceae bacterium
AGGGCCGCCCCTACAAAAATTGGGTTTTTTGATTTGCAAATAGCAAGGTTTTTATGTTTATGATGTAGGGGCGACCCGTGTGGTCGCCCAATTTTCAAAGGTTCCAGACACGAATGCGCTTGGCCTCGCAAAAATCAACATTTTTCTCTTCCTTTTGAACCATTATGGAAAACCTTTATTTCCCTTGGGACAAATACAGATGGGAAATTACGATATCATCATAGCAGGAGCAGGACTTTCAGGGCTTACACTCGCCCTGGAATGTGCGCGCCGCCCTTTTTTTCAGGAACAAAAAATCCTGCTGATCGACCGGGACGCCAAGGAAAAAAACGACCGCACCTGGTGTTTTTGGGCTACCGACGACGAAATTTTGCCGCCGGTTATCTTTAAAACTTGGAATCAGTGCCGTTTTTTTGGCAAAACCGCTGAAATTCCCATGCAATTGGCGCCATACCGATACCACATGGTGCGCGGCATCGACTTTTACACCTGGGCGAAAGAGGAATTGTCGAAATGGCCGCATATCCAACGGATTACCGCCAATATCACATCCATTGACGCCGAAACAGGTATTGTACACAGCGACCGGGGCGCTTTTCGGGGCGACCGGATATTCAATTCCGCCCTCACTACCCTGCCCTTGCTGCCTGCCGCCAGTGCGCTGTATCCGAATCCGCCCCTGAGCCAACAGACTGCTGCGGTCGCGAGCGGCCACACCTGGCTGCTGCAACATTTTAAAGGCTGGATGATTGAAACGCCCGAACCCGCGTTCGACCCGGAAGTTGTCACGTTTATGGATTACCGGCCGGAGCAAAATGGGGAAACCCGGTTTGTGTATGTACTGCCTTTCAGCAAACACCGCGCCCTGGTGGAGTTTACGATATTTTCTCCCGCACTTGCCGGCCCGGAAGTATACGACGCCGCATTAAATGATTACATTCGCCATCAATTACAAATCAATGAGTACAAGATTGAAGAGGAAGAATTCGGGGTTATTCCGATGACGGATTATCCGTTACATCCGAAACCCGCCGGTCATGTAATATCCATTGGAACGGTCGGAGGTTTTGTAAAGGCTTCGAGCGGATATGCTTTTAAACGCACCCAGCGGAAAATACGGGCTTTTGCCGATGCCTGGGAAAAAACGGGTGTGCCCGATCTGGCAATCATGCGTTCGAGCAGGGCATTCCGCATTTTTGATTCCATTATGCTGCGCGTGTTGAACGATTGTTTGTTGCCGGGTCACCTGTTTTTCAACCATCTTTTTCAGCGTCTGGAAACGCCGTTAGTTTTTCGTTTTCTGGATGAGGATGCTACTTTTGTGGAAACCATTCGTTTGCTGCGCGCTCCGCCTACCCTGCCCTTCCTGAAAGCGGTATTCCGGCAGGGAAGGAAATTGTTTCACGTCTGAATATTTTTGCAATGCCTGCCAATGTCCATTTATCCGATGCTGACCCCGCCGCACAATGCCTCCGGGTAGGTGTAACGGGTGGTATGGGCAGTGGTAAAAGTATGGTCTGCAAAATGCTGCATACGCTGGGTGCACCGGTTTACGATGCGGATACCTGGGCAAAATGGCTGCTACACCTCGATGAAAGCATTAAAAAAGGCGTGATCGGCATTTTTGGCCCCGAGGCGTATGATGCCCAGGGCGCATACCAGCGCGCCTGGATAGCGGGCATCGTGTTTCAGGATGCCGGCAAACTGGCTGCGCTCAACGCTCTGGTTCACCCGGCCGTGGAGCAACACAGCCGGGCCTGGCATGAAGACTGGGCGCGCCGCGGATCGACATACACCGTGAAAGAAGCGGCTTTGATGATTGAAAGCGGCAGTTACCGGCACCTCGACTTTCTGATCGTCGTGGCGGCGCCCGAAGCCCTGCGTGTTCAGCGGGTATGCCACCGCGATCAACTGACCGAAGAGCAGGTGCGGGCAAGAATTAGCAAACAAATGCCGGAATCGGAAAAAATAAAATTAGCCGACTTTGTGATTCACAATGACGGAAAGCAAATGCTCATACCACAGGTCTGGGAGGCGCATCAACTGATTTTGCAACGAATTCATACCCGCGCATGATTCCTTTGATGAGCTTGGGTTATTTACCGCCGTTGTCATGGTGCTCAGTGGCGTGGAAAGCAGAAACAGTGGCGCTTGAAGCCTGCGATCACTACCAGAAAGGAACGCAGCGAAATGGCTGTTACCTCGCCGGGGCAAATGGTATACAACGCTTAGTCATCCCGCTTGTCAAAGGAAAAAACCAGCAAACCCCTATCCGGGAGGTGCGTATTTCCTACGACCAGCCCTGGCAACGACAGCATTGGCGCAGTATTAAGACGGCGTATGGAAATGCCCCTTTTTTTGAACATTATGCCGGTGAAATCGTCCGGTTTTATGAACGGCCTTATGTCTTTTTATTCGACTACAACCTTGATTTTCTGCAATTTATATTGCAGAAAAAATTGGGATGGAAGGGCCGTTTCATACTGACGGAACAATACTATCCCAAAAAAGAATGGCCTGAAGGCACTGATTTTAGAGATACCTTTACGGGCGATTACAGTCGATTCCCGGACTGGTATCAACCGAAGCCATACCCGCAGGTTTTTTCTGAAAGAAGCGGATTTATTCCCAATCTTTCTATTTTGGATGCGCTTTTTTGCCTTGGAAAAGAAAGCGTAAGCCGTGAATTGTGAGTCGTGTGTTGTGAGAGACGTCCCGTTTGGAGGCTCTGGTGGTTTGGGTTTGGCTTTTCAGGCCTGAAATCGTGAGGCGTGAGTCGTGAGTTGTGAGACAGGTTAACACATTGATTTTCAATAATATAAATTATCCCGCCATGTTCGTAAGCAAGCACCTGAGCAAGTATGCGCTCGATCTTTCCATCTATATCACCACTCACGCCTCACGTCTCACGTCTCACCTCTCACGACTCACCTCTCGCGATTCCAGGCCTGAAAAACAGAACCTAAACCATCAGAGCCGCCGAAAGGGAAGTCTCTCACACTCTCACGCGCTCACCTCTCACTTCTATTTTTGGCTGCTGCTTGCCCTGCCCGTATGTGCCTGCAGTCAGCCGAACTATACCGCGAATGATGTGGTGCCGCCTTACAACGGGAAATTTGGTTATGGGGCCAATATCGGGTACTTTCCACCCCATTACTACGATATGGAATTGGCCACGCTGGCGCATGGCTCGCCCGACGGAAAGGTGCCGGGCATGGGTGTGACCACGATCAGGCCCGGACTTTTTGAACATTTTCTCGATTACTGGGGCTACGATATTCGCAAACAGCATTTCCAATATTACGACAGCATCGGCTTGCAAAATGTGGTGGCCATCATCGGTTTCCCGGGCGAAACAAACCGCGACCCGGCTTTTTACTGTCCCGGCGAACGCAGCGAACTGTTTAAAAACCTGTACGAACCAATCTGGGACAACGGCGAAAACGGCACACCGGTCAATGATAATAATCCATACGCGCTGTATTGCTGGAAAGCGGCTAATACCTACAAAGGGCTGATCCGTATCTGGGAAGTGTGGAATGAACCGGACGTGGACAACGGGAATGCCTGGAAAGAACCGGGCATGCCGGGCAACTGGTGGGAAAATGCGCCCGAACCTTGTGAAACCAAACTCAAGTCACCCGCCTATTTTTATGTTCGCCTGATGCGGATCAGTTATGAAGTGATTAAATCCGTTGATCCTGAGGCGTTTATCGCCGTTGGCGGTTTGGGTTGGCCCAGTTACCTGGACGTCGTTTGCCGCTATACCGATAATCCTTTTGACGGCACGGTTAGTGCCGACTACCCGCTTAAAGGCGGCGCTTATTTTGATATAATGAGTTTTCATTCTTATCCGCACCTCGATAATTCGTTGCGGGAATGGAGCAATGACATCAATAATTTCCGCTATTACCGCCACTCTGACCGGGCGGTCGACGGCATCTGGCGGCTTATGGATAAATTTGAAGCCGTGCTGAAAACGCATGGATACAACAACACGGCTTATCCGGCAAAACACTGGATTTGTACGGAGTTCAACCTGCCGCGCAGGGCATTCGGAGAATACATGGGTTCGGAAGAAAGCCAGGTCAATTTTTTGATTAAAACCCTCATTACAGCCCAGATACGCAAGGTGCTTCAGATGCACGTGTATGCGCTTTCCGATGAAAAACCCGCCAGCGAAGCCAATAATGAATTTTCATTTATGGGCCTTTTTGAAAACCTGAATAATATCGTACCATTTGAGGGAAAGCCCAATTCCGTGGCATGGGCCATGAAAACGACAGAGGAATTGCTGGGATCTGCCCGGTACGATCCGGTTCGCACGGACAAGTTGCAACTCCCCGACCACATCCGGGGCGCGGCGTTTCGCTCTGATCTCGGACAGTATACCTATGTTCTCTGGGCGGTTACCAATATAGACAACGACGAAACAGTACAAGCCACCTATACTTTTCCGCCGGAACTGAATATACAATACATGGAAGCACGGCTATGGAATTTCAGCAAAAGCCGCGTGGGCCAACTCGTCAATGCCCGGCAAGTTCAACTCAGCGGCAGCCCAGTTTTTTTGCGGGAAACGCTTGTGGGCAATAATTTTCCCAAAAAGCCCACATTCAGGCCCAATCCCGTTACAAGTGGCATCGCCGTGTATGAATTCTGGATGTTTGAAGACAGTTTTGCAAACATCGAATTGTACGATAGCAGCGGAAAACTGCTCCAGATCATAGCCGACAATGAACAACTGCTGGAAGGTCCGCAAGCCCGGTTTATACAGATGAATCATTATCCACCGGGAATCTATTTTATCAAACTGAGTACACCCTTCAGCAACGATACCCTCAAATTTGTGAAACAGGGGGATTGAAGATGGTGTCTGATGAGGGATGAGGGATGAGGAATGAGGGATGATAATAGCTACTCGAAAAGTGGATAATTTAGATCATTAGAGTGGCCAACTCATTCCTCATCCCTCATTCCTCATTCCTCATCCCTTTTTGGCTACACTGCTTTTTTCATCAGCCAGTCCAATTGCGCGTCTGTGCCAACTACAAAGGTTTCCGTTCCAAAAATTTGGTAACCGCAGCGTTCATAAAAACGAACGGCAGGCGGATTGGCCTGCCAGACGCTGAGCCAAAGCCATTCGGCGCCGGCAATGGCTGCCTGTTCATGGGCAAAAAGCAGCATTTTTTCCCCGATTCTCCGACCCTGCATGGCCTGTTCGACATAAATCCGTTCAACCTGTACCGTATTTCGGCTGTTTAATTCGGGCGGATGATGGTCAAAATTTAGTTTCAGGTAAGCGACCAACTGTTCGCCAATATGTGCGAACCAAAACGCAGAGAAGGGATGCGCGATTTCAGCCTTGACTTGAATAAGGCTGAAAGCCTGCTCGCAGTATGCTTTAAAATCGTGTGGATTGTTGTTGGCTTCGTAGGCTACACGAAATGTGTGCTCCGCAAAGGAGCGGAGCAATTCCGCATCGCTGATTTGCACACGGGTAATCGTCATCTAATCACAAGCGGTTTTTTTCAATGAGCACCAACAAATCATCGCGGTAATTTTTACCAATGGGCAGGAGTTTGGGGCGCTCTTTTTCCATCACTTCGATCATGTTTCCTTCGATGGCCATGATTTTGTCCATGGCAATAATGTAGGAGCGGTGGATGCGTTTGAAACGGCCTTTAGGCAAGCGGTCTTCCAGGCTTTTCATCGTTTGCAGGGTAATGACACGGCCTGCAATGAGGCGAATAATGACATAATCCTTCAAACCTTCGATGTAAATGATGTCTTCAAAATTCACTTTCACCAATTTCTTATCCGCTTTCACAAAAAAGAAGTCAAGCCCGTCGTTTTGAGGCGTGCTGGCAGGAATGCTGGACGCTGCCAGATCGCGCTGCGCCATTTCCGATTGTTCCAGCGCTTTATTGACCGCTTTCATAAAACGATCCAGCGAAATGGGTTTCAGCAGATAGTCGAGCACGTTGAGGTCAAAACCCTGAATCGCATAATTCGGGTACGCCGTGGTAAAAACCACCATTGGAGGATGGATCAGGGTTTTTACAAAATCAATCCCCGTGAGTTGGGGCATTTGTATATCGAGAAACATGAGGTCGATTTGATGGGCTTTTAAAGCCTCATTCGCCTCCAATGCATTGGAGCATCTTTTTACCAGATTCAGGTCGGAAATCTGACCTACATAAGTCTCGAGTACATCGAGGGCTAAGGGTTCGTCATCGACGATAAGCACATTCAGCATGGCACAGTTGGTTTCAGTTTTCGGACGTGTGATTTTAAAAGGTTGGACTAAGGTAGATTGTATGCTTTGAACAAGTCAAGTTTTTCAGAATTTTAATTTCAAAACATGTTGGGCTATATCATTTTCAACTGTAAAGTGACCGAATAGCGATGCGGCTCATCCTGTATGATCAACGTGTGGTTCTCAGGATACAACATTTGCAGCCGCTGTCGGACGTTCACTAATCCGATGCCG
>JAYSZC010001044.1:0-6489 GCA_043738235.1 Lewinellaceae bacterium
GTTCAATGTTCAATGTTCAATGACCAATTTCCAAGTAGCCGCTTACTGCACTGCCAAAAGTTGTTTCAAACGTTCGCTGCCTGCTACGATTTCCACCCAATACAGGCCCGGAGCAAGTCCGGTCAGTGCAAGCGATTGTTGCCAGCGCTCTTCCGTTTTTTCAAACGTCCCGTTGAATACTTGCCGGCCCAGCGCATCGAACAAGCGTACATGCAGCCTACCCCGGTATTCCGAGGTAACCGCTATCTGTGTTTCATTCGAAGCCGGATTGGGCGCTAAGGAGCAATATCCCGATTGCACCGGTGCGGCAACTGAAATGACGCCTTGCGAGCAGTCCGTTTTGAAAACCCAGACATCCTGCAGGGAGGTGCTGCTATTGAGCGTTGCAACAAAAATAACATTTCCATCGGAAGTTTTGCCGGCAGTACCCGCCGTCGGGAAAGTGCCATCCGTACCGAACGACTGGCTGACCACGAGATTACCGTCTGCG
Source organism: Lewinellaceae bacterium (assembly GCA_043738235.1). Classification (GTDB taxonomy): domain Bacteria; phylum Bacteroidota; class Bacteroidia; order Chitinophagales; family Saprospiraceae; genus M3007. Next base: position 491 of record JAYSZC010001044.1, read on the forward strand.
TCTGCTTTGCCGACACTGATGCGGCTGCGAAAAATACTGGAAAAAGCATTGAGGTTGGCCGGCGGGGCAACGAACCCACCGACAAAACAGCAGCCGCCGTCGGAGTCGGGGAGTACCGTGGTAGCCAACCAGTAAGTTCCGGCGCCTTTGCTGTACTGTTTAAGCCACAGGATGTTCCCATCGGAGTCTGCTTTCAGCAGTAGCGCCTTCGCTTCGAGGGCAGTGGGGTTGACTGCGATGCCTCCGGCAAACAAGTTGCCGTTATCGGCTTGTTGTACGCTGACAAAACGACTGAAAACGGAGGCCGGATAGGTTTTATCCCACAAAACATGGCCGTTGTTATCGGTTTGGAACATCCAGGCGGTATTGTTTTTCTGACCGACTGCGGCAAAAGTGCCATCGCTGAGTACCGCAACATCCAGCAATTCTTCGCCATCGTAATTTTTTTCCCATACCAGGTTGCCGCTGTTGTTCAGTCTGAACAGCGTTGGCGAAGGGGCGTCTCCATCATAATCTCGTGTATAACAAACAATAAAACCGCCTCCCGGAATAGCGCGTACCCGAAAATACTCCGGCAGGTAATTTTCGGCTACCACCAGGGTACGGTCAAAAATAGAATCACCCTGCGGACTGAATTGGAGCAGGTGTAAGTCGCCCTCGTAATCATTCGTAGCGGCCAGCACTACAATATTTCCTGCGGCGTCTACATCAACCGATCCCGCTTCGGCATCATTAATAAAGCCTCCTTCCAGTGTAATGGTTTTTTCCCAAAGCACATCGCCTTGCGGATCGGCTTTGAGTAGCCAGAGATCGTCGTCGCCGAAAGCATTTTCTTTAGTTCCCAGCATGACAAAACTGCCATCGGGCAGCGAAACAATTGCTTTCCCGGTTTCTCGATCGGGTACGCCCGGCTCGCCCAATATTTGCTGCCAGCTGACGGCGGGCGAGGCGAGGTTGTCGAAAAACGCAACAAAATAATCATCCTGCTGGGAAAAACCGGCATTATGCACATAAAAACACTGGTTTTCATTGGGAAATAGGAAGCGTGGCATGGCTTGGGGCGAGAACAACAACCCCCATCCGGTAGAATCCAGTGGTGCACCGGCCTGCGAATATTGCCGGAAAACCATAGTACCCGGAGTGGCGGCGCCTACCCGGATGTTATCTCCCGGAAAGACCTGCAGGTCTGCGCCATAGGCATAATCGGTTACTTTTCGTTGCCATTGTACGATGCCGGAGAGATTGGTTCTAATCAAAAAAGTGCCGGTATTGCCTTGCGCCAGGAAAACCACGCCATTGTCCGTGGCTTGAAAATTAAAAACGCCATTGGTCGTTTCGCCGAATTGCACACCCAGCCCTGTGACCGGAACGGACCATTGAGGATTGAACTGCTCGCTGAATTTCATCAGCACGGGGTTTCCTCCAAAAAAGCCTTCGGATACCAGGGCAATGAAGCCCCCGTCTGTCGTTGCCCTGATTTTGATGTTGTCAATGTCTTGGGTCGTTATTTCCGATGCATAATTTGTCGGCACGCCGTTGGGGCCATAAGCGGCCCGAAAAAGAACAGATTTGTTGGTGGTATTTGTCGTGAACCCCATAATTACAACATTTCCGTTTTCCAGTTGGCAAAGCCCGAGCGCTACATCAGCAGCCGGAGTCGCAACAGACTGGCGCCAAAGCGTGTCGCCGTTTTCATTTATTTTAAACAGCCAGGCGTCAAAACTTCCGTCGAGTGGGTTGACGCCGTATCCGGAGAAGAAATAACCGCCGCCTGCAGCAGGAATGATTGCGCTCAATACATCCAGGTCTGCGCCGCCGTATGTCTTGAACCATGCATCCGAGCCGTCGGCATTGATCTTATGGAGAAACATGTCGTAGGCGCCCAGGCCGTCTGATTCCGTGTAGCCCCCCAGCAGCAGGCTTCCATCCGTCGTTGTGACAGCATCTGAAACTTGTTCATAGTCATTGCTTTCGACGCCGTATGGCCGTTCAAAAATGACCTGGGCGTTGAGCGTGGTGTGGGCAAATGTCAGGGTAAAAAGCAGGGGTAGAAAAGTTTTTTTCATGGTCTGGTTTTTAAATGTGTAAGACAAAAGTCGATTACACAACTGAAGACAAAAAGCCTGCGAGCCGTGAACTTTAGAAAATCCCGGTTTTACCGGAAACCGGGGAAGGCAATCCCGGAAAATGGTGGTTGGAGATACATTCCTTTTTTCCTATATTTGTCCATTCAATTACCAACGAAAACATTCAAACTCCGGCCTTATGCAACAAGCCAATCTTTTTAATTTGCACAATGCGACTCTTAAAGTCTCCTATTCTGCCAGCAGCCTGGACGGCAAACCTCAACTCAGCTATACAAAAGGCGCCACTACCCTGAATTTTCGGGGTAGCAAGGTTCGCCACAAACCAACGGAAATCGGCACGTTAATATCCGTTACGCTGAAAACCATACCGGATTCACGTACCGTTGTTTTCAGCCTGCTGCTGCCATTAGTCAACGTGCCCGACGATCGCCCCAGCATCCCGGTCAGCATCAAAGCCATCGAGACGACGAACCGCACCAGCATTGCCGGGCCGAAATTAGTGAAAGGGCAGGTGCAGACCTACAAGGCATATTCTCTGAAAGGCACGGCTCAGAGTGTGTTGTTTTAAGCAGGAATGAGGAATGAGGATTTTCAGGGATGAGCAATGAGGGATGAGGAATGATAATAGCTACTCGAAAAGTGAATAATTTGGATCATTAGAGTGGCTATTTTCATCCCTCATTCCTCATCCCTTTTTAAAACACCTTCAGCACATTATTGCTCGCATAATACACCCGTCGCTGAATTTCATCCACCTGGTACACGGGTCGCGCATCGTCAAAAATCAGTTTGTCGGCTTCTGCGCCCGTATCCTTATTGACTTGTACCAGTACATTGGCGCCCTTGTCTTTCGTAAAATACCAGGCGAAGTCGCGCGATAGTTTGAATGCTTCCACCCGTGCAGGGGGCATCAGGGCGCTGGCAAATTCGAGGGCATCGGCAGCGGCCCATTGGCGTTCGGCTTTTCTGAGTTCCGTATTGCCTGCGCCCGGTGGCAACAGACCCGCGGAAGCGCGCTCCGCTTTCCAGGCGCCTGTTCCGGCGTTGCGGCCGGCTTTACAATTGAGCAACGCCTGGCTGGTAGCCAATTCGGCATACACCATATCCAAAAACATGCCTTGCACATCGAATGGGCGCACATAATAGCGGTGCGTTAGTTTTTCTGAAGCCCTTTCCAGCACAATAAATTCTTTGGAGCTGCTCAGAAAATATGAATTTTCACGAAATTCAATGGTATGAAAAGCCGGCAGGTTTTCAAAATCATCTTTGAAGGAGCGAACCACCTGTGGATTTTTATCGGGGTTCACCAGGTGCAACCTGTTGTCGTGCAGGATGATAAGGTTTTGTAAAGAATCATCATAGGCAATCCGGCTGCCGGCATTCAATGACATGCGCCATTTTTTCATGCCCGAACCTTTGGCGGGGCGGAATCGCACCCGTTCGGCATCCATCAGCACCTTGCCTTTGGCATACTGGTACACATCCATATTGCCTTCTTCGGGCAGATCATCTGCATCCTCGTCGTCTGTTTCCACTATTTGAGGTTTTTTCCAAATGGCTGTTCCGCTTTTGTCGAGTTGTATGGTTTTATAACCCGATTCGAAGGTAACGAGGTAGCCCTTGTCGTTGGGCAGGATTTCCACAACGCGTTTGCCTTTGAAATCGTCCTTCCACAGGGCTTCCCCGGTAGTGTATTTGTAAATATTGCAGCCGTTTTTCCAGACGACCGTCAAAAAATTGGGATGCGCATCCGCCCACCGGATGTTTTGGTCGGCTTTAATGTCGTCTTTCCACGACTCCTTCCCTGTTTTGAGGTCGAAAGCCTGCATTTTAGCGCTTCTGTATTTAGTGACATACCGCACCGAAACGGGCGAATTACCGATACCGGTAACGAGGGCCTTGACGGTAATTACTTTTTTCTCGTCGGGGCTGAGCATCACTTCGGCAGGATCCGCTTTTTCGTTCCACAGCAATTTGCCCTGCGGGGAAATGACTGCCAGATTTTTTCGGTAGCGATAAATCAGGTGGTGGTCGGAACTTACCAAAGTCGTGTACAGCGGCACATCGACGTGTTCTTCTTCCGGCTCCTCATTCATGCCCGTGATCAACGAGGGTTTCATTACATCGGTTTCCCAGGCTACCCGGGCATCTTTCATACCGATCAGGTAAAGTCGCAACATGCCACCGGTGGCCGTAACGCGCACAAGTACACTGTTGAGTGCGGGAATGACTTCGTAATCTTCGATGAATTTGTAATTATTTTTGTCCTTGCTGATGACTGCCGTGCCGCTGCGGCTTTCGATCACATTGTTGTTAATCAGCACAAATGGCGTACCTGCCATGTTGTAAAAATCATAACCTTCGACGGCAGAAATGATTTTGGCCGCCTTGCGTTCCACCGTCCAGGCCACTTTTTGACCAGCGGGATCAATACCGATATAGGCTTTATCCGTTTGTATGATTGGCACGCCGGTGATCTGCTGGATGATGATCTGTTGCGCTTTTCCAGTCAAATTGACCGACCAGTCTGCGGGACGCTGTGCATAAGAGGAAATGGAGGCAAATAAAATTGCCAGGCCGAAAAACAGGGTTGGACGTTTCATTAGTGTGGGGTGAAATGTGAACAATTGGTTTTTATAGTCAACGCAAAGTGGTTTTGAACGAGAATGAGTGTTAATTCTTTGATTACCAATTTTTTATCAACCATCAACATTCTCAACCACTCAACTTTCAGTATAGATGTACAGCCGGATCGTGAAAAAGTCCGCCATATACAGTATGTCAGAAAATAACGAAGCGTGAATGAAAATAGTGTAGCGTTTTTCTTTTGGTAACTCCCCGCCCTCCATTTTACCTTAGAGGCCTTCAATGACCCCCAAACGTCGGCATCATATTAAACCCAAATTTCCTGCGTAAAGTGCTTTAAAAAAGAGCGGCTGTGGAAATTTGGGAACTGATATAGGGTTATCGCTCAACTTTCTCCACTTCTCAATGTTGACTATATATGTCAAAAGAAACGAACCAGGAATCATCGTTCGAGCGCCTGCTTGAAAAGGCCCTGCAGCACTTGGAAACCCGTTGGGAATTTTTCTCGCTGACGGCAACTGAAAAATTGTCCGGGGCCGCTTTCATGTTCAGCAAATTGCTGATTATAAGTGTTTTTGCCCTTATCATTCTCTTTTTCATCAGCATTGGTTTTGCCATCTGGTTAGGCGATTATATAGGTAGTCGGGCAGGCGGTTTTGCTTTGGCCGGACTCATTTTTGTGCCCTTCGCAGTGGCCGCCTATATCTGGGTTCCCCCGTTTGTACGCACCAAAACCATTCAAAATATCCTCCAAGATGACGATACTGAAAACAATAGCTGATGTAGACACCCTCGGCGAACTGCAGAGGCGAAAAGCGGCATTAAAAGCAAAAGTGGACGCTGAACAGGAGGAACTCAAGGAGGTCTGGCAAGAGGTTCGGGGCGACCTGCAGCCGAAGAAAATTGTCGGCAGAGCCATTACTTCCATGCTGGGGCTGTCTAACAAACCCGATGATGGCGCCGATGAGGCAGCACTTGGTTTCACCTCCCGTCTGAAAGGTCCGCTTCGTATGGCTACCGATCTGTTGGTACGCGACCCGCGGGTGGCCATGCTGCTCAAAGTTGTAACACCCCTTACACTCGCTTACCTGCCGGGCTTAACCCGAAAAGTAAAATCTTTGCCCCCCGTTAAAAGAGGGCTAATAGGCGTACTGCGCAGAGGGGTGGCAGGACTGCGGAAAAAAATTAAAAAAAATGACTTGAATGATGAATGATGAACGATGAATGATGAATTTATTGCTCCGCTTGAGCATTGGACAATAACTTTTAAACTATTGAAAATCAAGTAATTAAATTTTGAAACACGAATGCTTGAGTGATCTCCCC
>JAYSZC010001045.1:0-1039 GCA_043738235.1 Lewinellaceae bacterium
CGACAACCTGCAACTTTCGCACCGCCACAACAACATTTCGCTGCGCTTTTTTGCCCTGCATTACCGATCCGGCGGTGATATCAGTTATCGCTATCGATTGATAGGGGCCGACAATACGTTTGTGTACACCCGGAACCGCGAGGTCAATTTTGCCAATCTTGCACCCGGGAATTACCGCTTCGAGGTGCAGGCGCAAACCGAAGACGACCAGTGGAGCGATGCCGCGCGCTGGTCTTTTGATATTCTGCCCCCCTGGTGGGCTACCTGGTGGTTTCGGCTGCTTGGTGTCGCCGCTTTATGTCTTACCGCTTTTCTTTTTTACCGCAACCGGCTGCGAGTGATACAGCGCGAAGCCGCCGAACGTGAAAAGATGCGCGATCTGGAAACTGCCGCTCTCCGGGCGCAGATGAACCCGCATTTTATTTTCAACTGCCTGCAGGCCATACAATCCTTTATCGCACGGAATGAACGGGATGTTGCGACCAGTTACCTCGCCCGTTTTGCCAAATTGATACGGCTTACCCTCCATGGTTCGGTAGATGGCCGGCACTCTTTGGCCGAAGAAATGGCCATGCTTGAAAACTATCTGCTCCTGGAACAGATGCGCTTCAAAGGTCATTTTGAATTTGTGATCCGCGCATCTGAAGGACTTGATCCCGATGAAATCCGCCTGCCGCCGCTGCTCGTTCAGCCGTATGTGGAAAATGCGCTGATACACGGGTTGGAAGGAAGAGAAACAGGTGGCCGGGTAGAAATTATTTTTACCCAAAAACAGGATGCGCTGGAAATTACGGTGATCGACAACGGGAAAGGGTTCTCCGAAAAAGAAAAAGCGGCATTCGACAAAAGACCCCACAATTCAGTGGGTATGATGCTGACACAAAAACGCCTGGATTTGCTGGTCGGCGCCGGCAAAAATGCGGGCGATCATTTCAGCAGGGAAACATTGTTCGATGCAAACGGCGCGGTGGCGGGCGCTCGTATCCGGTTTCAGGTACCGGTTTTGAATTGGTAGCACGGCCTTCAGGCCGTCGGGAAA
>JAYSZC010001046.1:0-1039 GCA_043738235.1 Lewinellaceae bacterium
CGCAAATCAGAAGCGACCAGATCCGCACGGCCGTGTTGGGCGATGCGGTGTTGCGCGCCGGCGACGCCTATTTTAAAAACAACCAGTACAGCGATGCACTGGCTTATTACAACGATGCCATCAACAAAAAATACGAAGGTTATGAATACGCCTTGTACCAAAAAGCCATCATTCGCGGCTTGCAGGGCAGCCCGGTCGACAAAGTGCTGGCCCTGGAAAACCTCGTGAATAGTTACCCCAACAGCCGGTACACCGACCAGGCTCTGTTCCAGATAGGTGAAACATACCAGGAAATGGGCAAGTTCGACCAGGCCGTTACGCCGCTGCGCCGTTTGGTAGCCGATTTCCGCGGAAAATCGCCGCTGATCAACCAGGCATTGCTGCGACTGGGACTTATTTCCTACAACCAGGGCAATACCAATGCGGCCATCAGTTATTACAAACAGGTGTTTTCCAACAACCCGGAAACCACCGAGGCGAAAGACGCACTGGCTGCTTTAAATGAAATTTATGTAAAAGACCTGAACCGCCCCGACGAGTATTTCGCCTTCGTGGAAACGGTTCCGGGATATGGCAGCGTCAGCACTTCTTCCAAAGACAGTGTGACGTTCCAGTCTGCTGAAATTCAGTTCCAGCAAGGGCGTTACCAGCAGGCTATCGAGGGTTTCACCAATTATTTGGCCAAATACCCCAGCGGCCAAAATGCGATTCCAGCCTATTACTACCGCGGCGAATCCTATGCCTCCAGTACGATCAAACAATACAGCAAAGCGCTGCAGGACTACGCTGCCGTTGTAGCCAAAGGCACCAGCCGCCTGTACCCGAAAGCAGCTGAAAAAGCGGCGTTGCTGGCTTTGAATGTGGAGAAAAACTATCCGCAGTCTTTTGAATTTTCCCGCAAATGGGAAGAATCGGCCCTCACAGACGCCTCCCGCTTCGATGCGCAACTGAATGCCCTGAAATCGGCCTATTTCACTAATAACTCCGTGGCAGTCAGCGAATACGCCAACAAAGTGACCCGCAGCAACCTCGCTTCCAA
>JAYSZC010001047.1:0-6477 GCA_043738235.1 Lewinellaceae bacterium
AGCAAGTGACATCTCAAAACAGCCGTTTCCCAGAAATCTCCGCTACGAGATGCCACTTGCTCCTGTGTCGCAAATGACACCTCTCCGCTAAGTCAACGTCCTTGGCGTAAACGCCGTGCTACCGTACCACACGTATCGCCTGCCGCCTGCCGCCGTTTTCAATGGAAAGAAAATAAGCGCCGGAGGGCCAGGCGGCAGTTTGAAAAGTATGGCTGGCAGTCGTGTGATCCAGCACCTGTTCAGCAACCAAACGCCCCAGCGCATCGGTAGCACGCAAGGTAACCGGCGTGTCGAAAGTAGCATTATCCCAGCGTAGCACAACCACATCGCTGACGAGCGTCGGGGTTGCCGTAAACTTTAAAATCTGCTGCGCTTCATCGGTATTCACCAGACACAAAGTATTAAAATTCACCGTTTTATCATTATCAAGCGTTAGGTATTCCGTTTGAGTTGTTCCGTCTGCACAGGTCACGGTCACCTTGTATTTTCCTTTAAATCCACGAACGGAAGCATCGCCGGACAGGTTGGTCTGTAACGTTTCATTTGTCCACCACTGATTAAAAACCTGGTCGATAAATGCTTCGCCGCCGGGTTTCAGCGTCCAGTCTTCGTGATAGATTGGAGCGTTGTCCGTCCAGTGCGCGCCATCCCAGAAACCCCACATTAAATATCCTTTCATACTCGGATGCGCAAAAGTAATGGTCAGGAAATCACGCATATAGTCGGCCTGCGTTTGAGCGGGCACCAGTTTATCGATGTCATATTCGGTTATTTTGGCTTCCAGTCCATAGGCATTCCAAAATTCGTCGTAAATCTCCTTGACGCGGGGAATACCGGTCGGCGAAGCCGAAAAGTGCCCCTGAAAACCGATGCCTTCAATAGGCGCACCGGCAGCGATGAGTTCGTCGATGCGGCTGCGCCAGGTTGCTATGCCATTGGTAGGCGAATCGCCCTGCTCGATGGCAATATAATCATTGAGGTATAGCACCGAATTGGGAGCGAGTGAGTCGGCTTGCCTGAAAATTTCGGCGTACAATTCACGGCCGGTTGTATAACCTGGCGTACCGGCAAAGCGGTTGGCGTAATCGTTATTGGTGGTAATTTCGTTCAAAACATCCCAGTCGATCATTTCCGTGCCGATTCCGGGATAGGTCAAAATGTCCTGAATATGCGCCCGGATGCGCCCTTTGATATATGCCGGTGTTGCATTGGCATTGATGTCGGACGGAGAGTACGTCCAGCCCGGCCAGGCCAGGTTATGCCCTCGAATGCTGATGCCGCGGTCGTGCAGCCACTGCACATCGTTGGCAATTTCGGATTGGGAACTAAACCAGTGCTGCTCCCAGGCCGGCCATTTCAGATCGTTTTCAAAAACCACTTCGTTGAATCCGTGTCCGTTGCCGTCCAGATCGAGCAGTTTTTGTTCGTAAGTGGCATTAAAACCCGAGCCGCCATTGAACTTGTTACTGACGACCGCCGTGCCGAATTTGAATTCGTGTTGCAGCATTTCCACCTGCACCTGCGCATCGGATACAGGTTGTCCGTTGGCATCGCGTACCTGGACAGTCAGGTTCGCTTTCCGGAGGGTTTCGATACTGGCAGCGGCATCCACACGCCAGGCCGCATTCGGTTCCTGCCCGGGATACGTATCGTTGTTCAACAATACAGGCAATTGGGTGAAAAACACGGTGTTTTTGTAATTCAAACACGCCGCGCCGCCGATTTCGATGGTCTGGTTTCCAAAAGCCAGGTGCAACCCGATGTTGAGCGCGTTAACGGCGTATCCGGCCTGCGATTCAAACGGCGCTGCGTACATTTCCCATTCGCTGCCAACATTGACGGTTGAAAGCACTTCTTTGGCGTACGTGACATTATTTTCTGCAAAAATACTGACTTTCGCATTGGCCGTATGGCTGCGCAACCAAATGATTACCAGGCATTTGTCGCCGGCAGTTATCGCCGAAGTGTTTGAGTACAAATGTCCCGCATCCCAGGGGTTGGCCTGTTGCGTCACCACGCGCTGACGTGCCTGAGTAAAGGGCTGGCCCGTTGCGGTGAAATTAGTAGTACTTCCGCCGTAGTTGATTGCGGCAACGAGTGTGGCGGTTTCCGTGTTGGGCAACACCCACTGCGCCGGCGCAGGAAGCGCGTAGGTGGTCTGCAGCAGCGTACTCAAGGCGTTGTGGTACGCATCCTGGGCGGAGAGTTGGGTGATGGTGAAAAGAAGCAGGAGAAGGAGAGGGAGATTATTTTTCATAATACAAAATCACTTAAAAAATATTGAAATAATTGATTAGCAAAATATTAGCCTCAGTGGGGCGGGCATATTCGCAATAATATTATCGCCCCGCTGGGGCTTATGTTTTGGTTTTGTTGAGGCTACAAATATAACCGCCCCGCTGGGGCTGACATTGGTTTTTGAAATCAGCATTTCGCCCCTTGCGCGGTTATTTAAGTCTGACTACGCGGTTATTTGATTCTGACTATCCGCATATTGTGCAATAGTCCGTTTTAGTTAGGCTCCATAGCCGCGTAGCGGCATAACGTCGGTAGTAACAAATGCCATGCTTGTTGACAAGGTGCGTAGCACCGAAACATGGGCTCAAAAGTTACGGTGCTACGCACCTTTGTACCTTGCTCTTTGGTTTTCTACCGACCTTATGCCGCTACGCGGCTATGGAGCCCAAGGAAACTAAGCTACCACACAATAAGCTGAACTGATAACAAATAACTATTTTCATTTCAGCCGCAAAATATTCCCCTGGTGGTAACACGACCTGCAGCGCGGTTCGTATTGTTCTTTTTCACCCAGCAGCACAATCGAATCGCCAGCCGCCAGCCGGTAAGAATGTGTGGCGAGATTGCCGCAATGCACACAAATAGCATGTACCTTGGTGACGTATTCGGCGGTGGCGAGCAGGGCAGGCATAGGCCCGAACGGAAGCCCACGGTAATCCATATCCAAACCGGCGACAATGACCCGAACGCCGCGCAAGGCTAATTCCTGACATACCGCCGCCAGTTCATCGTCAAAAAACTGCGCTTCATCAATCCCCACCACGGAGGTATCCGGGCTGATTTTGAGCAGTTTGGAGGAATGATCGATCGGCGTAGACAATACGGTCGTCGTATCGTGCGAGACGATCGCGACGTCGTCATAACGCGTATCGATACGGGGTTTGAACACCTCAACCCGCATTTCTGCGATTTTTGCCCGCTTGAGGCGGCGAATGAGTTCTTCCGTTTTGCCGGAAAACATACACCCGCAGACAACTTCGATCCAACCGCTGCGTTGACCTTTAAAATGTGGCTCGAGAAACATCTTTATCCTTTGTTTGTGCTGGTTTGCCCGCCGGTTTATTTTAAATTTTTATTTTAAAATATTGTTAATCAACACTTTAAAATAAATATGAAAATAAGATCAGGGATTTATTGCAGTAATTTTTGAAATTCGCCGGTGAAAATAGGCAGAACTATCCTCCCTTCAGCAAATGGATTTACATAAAACGAAATTTTACTTGGACAAACTCAACCGGGAGTATACCCGCATGAGCAAAGATCCTGACACCATTGTCCGCATTGATGTGGATATCATGGCTTCCTACGTGCGCGAGTTATACGACGCTATACTCTCGGATATGATTTCCGCAGCCCCCAAGCAAGAGCCAGTCCACCACAGGAAACCGGCGCCCATGAAACCTGCCCTATCGGAGGAACCTCCGGCGCCGGTACCTGCCGAACCAGTTGCCCCTTCTCCCCCACCGGTATTCGAGCCGGCTGCACCGCCACCTCCGCCGCCTGTGGTCGAAGAAAAGCCCGCTCCGGCAGCGCCGCCGGTGGAACTGGCCCCACAACCACAGCCCGTGGTCGCCTCTCAAAGTACGGAGCCCATCCCTGTAGGTATGGACGTACTTTTTGAAGAAAAACAGGCCAAAGAACTGTCGGACAAACTCTCCGAACTGCCCATTGCCGACCTGAAAAAAGCCATTGCCCTCAATGACCGCCTACTGCTCACCCGGGAACTTTTTGCCGGCGACGGACAGGCATTTGAATCGGCGATTGCCGTGTTGAATGGTTACACCCACTTTGGAGATGCCAAATCGTACCTGGTCGAAAACTGCGTGATCCGCTACGGCTGGTTGGATAAAAAAAGGGTGGAAGAAGCCAAAACGTTTATACGGTTGATCCGTAGAAGATATAAATGAACTTTTCAAATAACTTAACAGAAAGAACATGAGTGCAATCCGAGAAATAATTGCCCGCGAAATTCTTGACAGCCGCGGTAATCCTACTATCGAAGCAGAAGTATGGACTGAAACAGGTTTTATGGGTCGCGCCGCCGTACCCAGCGGCGCCAGTACCGGCGTACACGAGGCGGTAGAATTGCGCGATGGCGATGCCGACCGTTACTTAGGCAGAGGCGTACTCCAGGCCGTAAAAAATGTGGAACAACAACTCCGCGAAGAACTGATCGGGCAGGAAGTGACCGACCAGATCAAAATTGACCGCCTGATGATCGCCCGCGACGGCAGCCGCAATAAAGGCAAGGTAGGCGCCAATGCCATCCTTGCCGTAAGCCTTGCCGTAGCACACGCTGCTGCCGAAGAACTGGGCCAGCCCCTGTATCGCTACCTCGGCGGCGTGAACGCACACGTTTTACCCATTCCGATGATGAATATCCTCAACGGCGGTTCTCACGCCGATAACGGGATTGACTTTCAGGAGTTTATGATTATGCCGGTCGGCGCCAGTTCGTTCCGCGAAGGACTGCGCATGGGCGTCGAAGTGTTTCACCACCTGAAAAGTGTGTTGAAAAGCAAAGGTTATGCTACTAATGTCGGCGACGAAGGCGGTTTTGCGCCGGGTATTAAGGACAATGAGGAAGCCATTCAAATGGTGATGATTGCCATTGAAAAAGCCGGATACCGTCCGCTGGAAGATATGGTGATCGCATTGGATGCCGCTGCGTCTGAATTTTACGACGCAGAAAAAAAAGAGTATGTCTTCAAAAAATCAAGCGGCGACCGCTATTCTTCCAAAGATATGGTCGCTTTCTGGAAAGACTGGTGCAACCGCTACCCGATCTATTCCATCGAAGACGGCTTCGCGGAAGATGACTGGGCCGGCTGGAAACTCCAGACCGAAACCCTCGGCCATCGCATTCAATTAGTCGGCGACGATTTGTTTGTAACCAATGTGGAACGCCTGCAACGCGGTATCGACGAAAAAATCGCCAATTCCATCCTGATTAAAGTCAACCAGATCGGTACTCTGACGGAAACCATCGAGGCTGTGCAACTGGCTACCCGCCATGCCTACACCTCTGTGATTAGTCACCGCTCCGGCGAAACGGAAGATACGACGATTGCCGACCTGGCCGTGGCGCTCAATACCGGACAGATCAAAACCGGTTCTGCGTCCCGCTCCGACCGGATTGCCAAGTACAATCAATTGCTGCGTATCGAGGAAGAACTCGGCGACGCGGCTACGTACCTGGGCAAGTCTATTTTTGGGCTGTAGTTTTGTTAGTTATGAGTTATGAGTTATGAGTTATGAGTTGGGGTGGTAACGTTCGGTATTTGTAATGACCAAACGTTACCACTCCAACTCATAACTCATCACTCATAACTCATAACTGACAAAATTACCACACATTCCCCGGATATGTCCGTTGCAAATGTTGCATTTCAGCGAGTATAAAACCCAGGTGTTCGCTGTGCCGACCTGTTTTCCCGCCTTTTTGCATCCATTCCCCGGCGGGTTGTTGCAGGGTGGCTTCGGCCAGCACTGCCGCTACTTTTTGTTGCCACAATGTTTTTATTTTCGATAAATCAGCCCCGATACCCGCATCGGCGGCCCATTGGTCGGCTGGGCCGGGCATGGTCAGTTCTCCGGTAAAAGGCCACAAATCGTCCACAGCCTGTTGAATTTTCGCGTGACTCAGTTCCGTGCCGTCGCCGAGGCGCAGCATCCATTCGGAGGAAAAGCGCAGGTGGTAGGTGACTTCCTTGAGTGATTTTTCGGCAATGGCCGCCAAGTGTTCGTCTCGGCTTTCCAGCAAAGCCTGGTAGTGGAAATAATTCCAGGTATCGAAGAAGAACTGACGGGCGATGGTGTATGCCCAGTCGACATTGGGTTGTTCTACCAGCAATACATTGCGAAACTGGTGCGCATCGCGAAAATAAGCCAGATCGTCTTCCTTGTGGCCCTTGCCTTCAATGTTGCCGGCGTGGGTCAGCAGCATTCTGGCCTGGCCGAGCAGGTCGAGCGCAATATTGGTCATAGCAATATCCTGTTCCAGCACCGGGCCGTGGCCGCACCATTCCCCGAGGCGTTGCGACAGGATCAGGGCATTGTCTCCCAGTTGGAGCAGGTATTCAAAATGAGGATGTTCCATGAAGGTTATCACTTACATGTGTTTAGTGACGCTTAAAAAACAAGTTCACGATCTGACTAACCCCCGCGCTTTAGCCGGGG
>JAYSZC010001048.1:0-6468 GCA_043738235.1 Lewinellaceae bacterium
TTCCTTTTTTTATCCACGTTCCATTCTAAATCAGAGTTCCAATTTTTTTCAGACATTCGCAGCCCAATTTGTTTCCATAGATTCTTAAAAACATCACCACATTTTTTCCAGCACCATGTCCAAATTCAGCCATACCTCCAAAGACCGCTTTCTCCGTTACGTACAAATTGATACCGAAAGCGATCCAAACAGCCCCAGCCAGCCCAGCACCGAAAAACAAAAAGACCTGGGCCGTGTGCTCGTGGAAGAATTGTTAGTCATTGGTATCAGCGACGCGCATCTGGATGAATATGGGTATGTGTATGCCACTATCCCGACCAATACCGACAAAAAAGTACCGGTGATTTGCTTTTGCTCGCACATGGATACCTCGCCCGACTGCAGCGGCGCGGGTGTAAAACCTATCGTTCACAGCAACTACCAGGGCCAGGATCTGATGCTGCCCGACGACCCTACGGTGGTGATTCGCAAAGCTGAACACGAAGACCTGCAACACCAGATCGGCAACGACATTATCACTGCCGGCGGTACCACGCTGCTGGGCGCCGACAACAAAGCAGGACTCGCCGCGATCATGGATGCCGCGCATATCCTGATTCACAACAAACAACTGAAACACGGTAAAATCCGTATCCTGTTTACCCCCGACGAAGAAATTGGCCGCGGTGTGGAAAAGGTGGATATGAAAAAATTAGGCGCCAAATACGGCTACACCATCGACGGCGAAACGGCCGGCAGCATCGAAGATGAAACTTTCAGTGCCGACGGCGCTGTGGTGACCGTGTACGGCGTGTCCGCGCACCCCGGTTTTGCCAAAGGAAAAATGGAAAATGCCCTGAAAATTGCCGCCCGCATCGTTGCAAAATTCCCGGACAAACTCAGCCCGGAACACACCGAGGCTAAACAGGGCTTTATACATCCCGTTCATTTGGAGGGAAATATCGAAAAAGCGACGATCAAAATGATCCTCCGCGATTTCACGGACGGCGGCCTGAAACGCCACGCCAAAACCCTGCAAAAAATAGTAGACGGCGTGCTCGCTTCTTTTCCCAACAGCCGGGCGGAAGTCAAAATCACCGAGCAATACCGCAATATGGGCAAGGTGCTGCGCCGCCACCCGCAAGTAGTCAACTACGCCATAGAAGCCCTGCAACGCAGCGGTTTTAAGCAACCCCTGAAACGCTCCATCCGCGGCGGCACCGACGGCTCCCGCTTATCCTTCATGGGACTTCCCTGCCCTAACCTATTCGCCGGTGAACACGCGTTCCACTCTAAAATGGAATGGGTATCGGTGCAAGACATGGAAAAGGCGGCAGAGACGATGGTGCACCTGGCGATGATCTGGGAGGAAAGATCGTGAGTGGTGAGTTGTGAATCGTGAGTGGTGGTGGCTCACGGTGGCCGGTAGGCTATTTTGTTTTGTTCGGCTACGAGGGGCGTAGCCGAACAAAACAAAAAGGCTTTAGTTGTATCCAATTAAATCTGCAACAGTATCTTTTTGATCAGCACAATCTGCCCCAAATGGTAGTGTATATGTTCAATAATACCGTGCAGATTCCGATAGTAATTCCCGTATTTGTTGTCAGAAAAATCTTCCCAGAGTTTAGATTCCGGCCATTGCTCGATCAGTCCGGCAAAGATTTCGGCATCCGCCCAGGTTTTATCCAGCATGCTTTCCCAGTCCGCCTGCGACTGTATGGGCGGGCAGTCAAAACTGTATTTATCGCTGGCATCGAGCGGGCCGCCCTGCAATACTTTCGTGACGGCGCCCACATAATAATGTATATGGAAAACGAGGGCCGCAATGGAATTGAAACCATGCACTTGCTTGGTGGCCTGTTGCCAAGTTACACCTTCCAATTGTGTTTTCAGGTTTACGGAAGTCCAGTTTCCGCCGAAATGGACATCTCTGAAGTGCTTTGCGATGTGGGTGGATGTAGTTGTAGTCATAGGCTTGGTGGATTGTTTTTTTGATAGTTAGCCAGCCGGTCATTTCCTTTTCTGGTTAAAATTCCTTCCTCAACACCTTTTCTTAAATCCCTTGTAGCGGTTGCGGTTGATATTTTAGGAAACATCTTTAGGTAATCTTTCCTTGTGAACTCGCTTATATCTACCTGGTCCAGGAAGTAGTTTAATCGCTCCGTATCCGTAAAAATATCCTTTTGAGTGTCGACCAATTCCGCCAAACTCACTTTTATTTTGTCTAATAAATATTCGACAAATTTAGTGGACAATCCTTCTTTATCGCATTGACTCAGTACATGATAATACTCGTCCTGACTCCTTTTTATCTCTTGTTCAATGGGCAGATATTCAAATACAGGATTCACTTGCATTAATATGACGGTCTGCCACAATCGCCCCATCCTTCCATTTCCATCCAGGAAAGGATGAATAAATTCCATTTCATAGTGAAATACACAACTCTTGATAATCAGATTGTCTTCACCGTTCTTTAGGTATGCAAACAAATTCGTCATCAAATTATCAACATTCCACCCCGGCGGTGCTAAATGCGCTATCCTGTCGCCCTGAATTACTCCAACCGAACCAGTTCTGAATCGCCCGGGCGTACCCACCAGATCAGTCATGAGCAGCCTGTGCGCTTCTAAATAAGATTCTTTCGAGAACGGGTCAAAATTGGAAAGGTTTTCATAAACCCGAATGGCATTCTCAACCTCCTTGATATCCTTCGTTGGACCGATGACGCGTTTGTGTTCAATAATCGCGGTAATCTGATCTTCGCTCAACGTATTGCCCTCTATCGCTAATGAAGCACGGATGGTCTTGACTTTGTTTTTTTTCCTGAGTTCCGTCTGCGGCTTCCTGAGGTGGGTAGTATCTATCACACCTAACAAGCGGCCAATCTCAGTTGACAAATTGATTATTTTGGGGGTGCCTTCGTAGTATTTATGAATCATGATGCCATCATTTGATCGCATCAAAGATACAAATTTGTAAAAACAAACCTTAAATCAAATCAAAATTAGATCATTTTGATTGGCTTATTCTCTGTTTTGTCGATAAAAAAACCAGCACCATGCGCCAATTTACCCCAATAAAGCATCTCATGGAAACGATCTTCCATCTTTGATTGCGCTAAATCCACCCGCACATGCCACTCCATTTTATTACCACTGTACTGCTTATGCTGCTGCATCTGTCTCTCGCGGCGCAGGAAACGAAACGCTATACCAGGGGATTTACACGTTCCAGTCAGGTATCGCAAAGTTACTATGCACTGAAGTCGAATAAGCATGTCATGCATGGCGATTATGTGCGCTATTTTCGGGTACCCACAAAGCACTATAAAACGATACGCAACATTCCCGATTCCCTGGAACATTACGTGTGGCAGCGCGGCGTTTATGCAAACGGCAAAAAACACGGGGAATGGATCGAATTCAGTAGTCCCGGCAAATTATATTCCAAAGGCGCCTACGACCAGGGCAAACAAACCGGCGTCTGGACCACCAACCGAGAAAACGGGGAAGTGCTAGAACGATTTGACCATACCACCCGCCAAAAATTATTACCGGAAATACGTATTTCAGTGGCCTATCCGCCCAAAGCAAGAACGGCCGGCATCCAGGGCGAGGTACTGATTCAATACCGATTGCAGGCGGATTGTTCCATCAGCGACCTGCAAGTGATACATAGCCTGAGCGCGGAATGCGACCAGGAAGCCACTCGAAAATTGCAGAAATACTTCCGGTACTTGAAAACTTATGGGCCTGCACAGGCCTGCGAAGTAAAAACGGACACTTTTAAGGTTAGATTCACGCTGGAGTAATTTAAAGCGGCAGAAATTTTTAACCACAACGGACACAACGAGGTTGCACAAAGGACACTAAGCGTAGCGTCGACCGCTTTTTATGCAACATTCGAGGTGAATAAATCATGTCTCACATCTCATGTTTTCTCCAAAATAAGTACCTTAACGGCCCAATTAGCAGAAATAATGGACGGTACACAACTTATCAAATTGATCAGTGGCGGCGAAACCAGCTTGGTTCAGTTCAAAGAGACCATGAACAACCCCTTGAGTGCGGCACAGGAACTGGTTGCATTTTCAAATAGCGAAGGCGGGCAGATCATTGTTGGGGTGGCCGATAAAACAGGTGAAGTAACAGGCCTGACGTTTGAAGATATACAACGCATCAGCAGCCTGCTTGTAAATGCTGCATCAGAAGGCGTTAAGCCACCGATCACTATTAAAACCGAAAGTATAGACCTGGGTGGGAAAAAAGTATTGGTGGTGACCATACCCAACGGCACTTACAAACCATATAAGGATAAAGACGGGTTGATTTTTGTAAAAAACGGTCCGGACAAGCGTAAAGTAACCGGCAACGAAGAACTGGCCCGACTCCTTCAATCTTCTGGGGATCTTTATGCAGAAGAAATGCTCTTGCCTTTCACCATTTCCGATGAGTTAGATGTTCGGGATTTTCGCGCTTTTTATGAGGAAAAATATAAAACGCCGCTGGAAGAATCTGAGTTGCCGCGTCTTATTTCCAATCTCCGCTTAGGAACTGACGACCGGCTTAATATTGCAGGTGCTTTGCTTTTTGCCAAACATCCGGAAAAAGTGCTGCCTCAGTTTTACATTGCTGCTGTCTGGTTTGCCGGTACCGATATTGCCGGAGAGAAATACCACAACAGTGAAGATATCCGCGGCACACTTACCCAATGTTACCAGCGCGGACTCGATTTCCTTAAACGCGCACTCAACCGACCGCAAAACGGGAAAGATTTCAATAGCCTCGGCGATCTTGAAATTCCTGAAATCGTATTGAAAGAACTGTTGGTCAATGCTTTGATCCACCGCGATTACTTTATTCGGGACAGCATTAAACTCTTTGTTTTCGATGACCGCATCGAAATCCGCAGCCCCGGCAAACTGCCCAATAACCTCAGTGAAGCCCAGATACGCGCCGGTATCCGCCGCTCGCGCAATACGATACTCGCCTCTTTGGCCCCTGATGTGTTGCCTTACCGGGGCATCGGCAGCGGTATTTTGCGCTCTTTGCGGGCCTGGCCGCATATCGAGTTTTATAATGATAAGGTGGGGGAGGAGTTTAGGGTGGTGATTGGGCGGGTGGGAGCTTAGAAGTGCGAAATTGATTTTCTTTTACTGACGACATCAATTATTGCTGCTTCTGCTTCTTGTTGAATATTTCTATTGTCAAAAGGATATTGAGCACTAGCAAGAGTCCATAACTTTACGGCTTCATTTGATGCCTTAATTATTGATAAGTTCGTTATCAGTTCCATAAATATTCACCTTCATTTATTGTAATTTCATTACCTCTAACTATGAAGGAGGTTCGATATGAGGAAGAAAGGAGGTCAACGAGGACACAAAAATTAAGGCTTGGGCAGTCTCTCCGCCTTGTACATACTTTCTAGTAAGCCGCTGATAACCAGATTGAGTTGTTCTCGATTTTGTGTTAGCCACTGCTTCATATCAGCACTTTTTATCTGTAATTTAACAACTAATTCTTCTGTCTCTAATAGTTGTTTGGCTGTTTCAGACGATAGCGACTCCTTTAATTGCCTAAAAGGAACAGGTTTTCCCCAGGCCACTTCATCAAAATCCGAATCGTATTGAATTTGGTCGTCATCATAAATGATATTGCCATCGGGAACAAGACAGCCGTTTTCTGCGAGTAGCAACGCATCCATTGCCTTGACTTTTGACGTTGTCAAGTCGGAAATAATAACCTTATCTATGTTCCCGCCGGATTTTAATAAATCAATAGCAGAATGAACACTAATCTTCTTATTCATTGTCATGATGATCAAATTTATTCACGAGATAGTCTTTGATCTCTAATTTTTGGGCCTGTCTTGCGGATATGATTCTGTAAATTTGCCTTCTTACCGTAAATACTACTGCAATAATAAATTTACCGAGTACTTTTCCAATCAACAAAAACCTGTTCTCGCCGTCTTTTGTATATCCTGGATAGGCAATAGCGTCTTCATCCTCAAAAACATCTTTGGCTCGTTCAAAGCTGATGCCGTGTTTTTCCTGATTTGACTGGTTTTTATGCTCGTCCCATTCAAATTTAGACATATTTTTGATTCAAAGTTAAGCGATTTTTTTTATCAAATTCGTACTTCTTCTTATTTCACCCACTCACTACTCACAACTCACAACTCACGATTTCCTCCACCACCCAATCAACGCCAGCCTAATATCATTCCTCAAATCCCCCTTATCCTTCGCATCCGGTTTGAGGATCACCGGAATATCCGGGTTGCTGCTTTTACCTGCGGCGTCCAGCGATGCTTTCAGGAAACCCATGTTGTGTTCGTTGCCGGTGAGCAGAAAATCGGGCAGGGTGACATGGTATAATTTGTTGTCATCCAGGGCATTGGCGCCGATAAACCACTTGCCGCTTGCTTCGTCGCGGCGGGCGCGGTTGATTTGCAGGTAACCGCCGTTGCCTTTGTTTGCCA
>JAYSZC010001049.1:0-2585 GCA_043738235.1 Lewinellaceae bacterium
GAAACGCTAAAAAGAGGCAACCGCTCGCCGACGTGATAAGCCAGCCGGCTCAGTTTTCCGAGGGCTTTGACGCCGATTTCAAAACGTTTTGCACGATCGTTTTTGCCAGGTCCGACCAGCCATAAATCCATTGAAATGGGAAGGGTTACGTCTTTTATGGTCAAATTTCCCGTGATTTTGTAGCGATTCCCTGCAATTTGGGCGAAAGCCGTGCTTTTGAAAGCAATCGTCTGGTATTTTTCCACATCGAAGATATCGGCACTTTTCAAATGCCCGTCCCGCATTTCATTTTCGGTGGTGAGGCTGGCGGTTTGGACAGTCAGTTCAAAAACAGCATCGGAAAAATCGTCTTTCGTGGTAGTGATTTTACCATCGTATTTTTTGAAATAGCCGTCCACTTCCGAGATCATGTGGTGTGTGACGGTAAAGCCGATTTTGGAGTGACCGGGATCCAAGGTCCAGACAGATTGTGCAAAAACACAAAAATTGGTCAGCAAAATGACAAGTAGAAGAATTGATTTTTTCATTTTTATAAAAAAGTTGAGTGGAAAGACATCGTAATTCTATGTTTCAAGCGCTTCTAAAACCGGAAATGAAAGGGGATTTTGGTACAACAGCTCTACCCATTCCGCCCGGTTAGCCAATATCGCCCGCTGATTAATGGAGCCTTTATCTGTGATTTCGCCTTGGTCGATGGAGAGGGTGAAATCGGCGAAAACCGCCCGTTTGATCAAAGTCGAACTGCCTGTGTTTTGGAGAAAAAAATCATTTAAAACGGTTTGCAAGGCTTCCAAAACAGCAGGCGCATTGACAATTATTTTTACATCGGCGTCCGGACCCAGGCAGGCCAATTTTTTACAATAATTCAACTCGGGAAAAATGATGGCGCCCAGGAACGACCGGTCGTGGCCCGTAATCGCGGCATCCTGAATCAAGCCCTTGCCTGCGGCGATGAGTTTTGCTTTTAAAACCCCGACATTAACCCAGGTGCCGGTGTTCAGTTTGAAATCCTCTGCAATGCGCCCATCGAAAACCATCCCTGCGTTGGGGTCATCGGCATGGACAAATTTTAAAGCATCGCCCGTACAATAGAAACCTTCCTCGTCGAAGGCTTTCGCCGTGGCCTCCGGGTTGCGCCAATAGCCTGGCGTGATATTGGCGCCCCGGAAACGGGCTTCGAGTTTGCCGCCATCGGGTACCAGTTTTACTTCCAAACCCGGTACCGGTACCCCGATCATACCCGAAAAACTGCCGAAATGTACGTTAAACAAGCAGGATGGGCTGCCTTCGGTCATTCCCAAACCAGTACCAATCAGCAGGCGTTTGCCGATTGTCTGAAAGGCGAGCGCTTCCAAATCATCCCAAACGTGTTGCGGCATGCCTGCTCCGGCATAAAAAAACATTTTCAGGTTGCTGAAAAAATGCCTGCACAATGTTTCATCCTTCCGAAGATGCGGGAGGATTTCCTCAAAACCTTTCGGCACATTAAAATAGACGGTAGTGGCGATGTCGCGGAGGTTTTGCAGGGTTATTTCAATGCCTTTGGGTGTTGGATTGCCATGATCGATGTACAGCGAGCCACCGTTGAAAAGGGTCAGCCCGAAGTTGTGGTTGCTGCCGAAAGTATGGTTCCAGGGGAGCCAGTCCATGAGCGTCAGTCCGCCGTTCGCCATAAAAGGGAAGGTCTGCGTGATTTGCTGCCAATTGGCCGTGATATTGCCGTGCGTGTTGATGACGCCTTTGGGCAACCCGGTCGAGCCGGAAGTGAACAGGATTTTAGCAACGGTTTCGGGCTGGATGTTTCGGTAAGCCGCATCAACGGCTTGGGTCGGCGTTGTTCTTAATATATCGGAGAAAACAATGTGGCTTTCAAGTGGATCATTTACTGCCACGACGGGCGTGTCTCCGGCGACGGCGTACAGGGCTTTATCATATTGCAGGCCATTTTGAACAAAAATCAGTCCGGGTTCAAGCAGGTCAATGGTGTGCCGTAACTTGGCATAATCCGTCGAACGCAGCGAATACGCCGGGGCCAGCGGCGAATAAGGCAGGCCGACGTGTAAAGCCGCCAAAGCCATTAAACCGTGTTCGACACTGTTTTCAGATAAAATAACCAGTGGTTTTTCGGTTGAAACCTTGCTGTCGAGCAGGTATTGAGCGATGCTTTTTACTTGTTCGCAGGTTTCGGCGTAGGTCAGGGTTTGCCAGGTCCGTGCGTTATTGACGGGGTGACTTGGAGTCACCCCGTCAATAGCCCGAGTGGCAACATGACTTTGAGCCACCCCGTCAATAGGGGCCACCACTTGCCCGACAAAAACCTTATCCGGTGTTTTTTCTGCCCAGTGCAGCAGGCGTTCTGTCATCCGGTGCGGCCTGTTTTGCAAGGCTACGGCGGATTTCAGGACAATAACGCCCCCATCCCTGACTTCCTGCCGGATGTCAATGTCAATGGTCGGGATTTGTAGAAAGGGCGTTTTTTTCAAATTCATAGTGAAGAAAAAGCAAGTTGTGTGGTGGTAAAGGGAACACGGATTGGAGGGATGGGACACGGATTTTATCAGAAAATCCTTTTAAATCCGTGTCTC
>JAYSZC010001050.1:0-2585 GCA_043738235.1 Lewinellaceae bacterium
GCCATGGCCGCCGCCGCCTGCTTTTTTCTCCGGTTTGTCGTTGATGACACACTCGGTCGTCAGCACGAGGCCGGCGATAGAAGCTGCATTTTCCAATGCAACGCGGGTTACTTTCGTCGGGTCGATAATACCTGCTTTTTTCAGGTCTTCGTACACATTGGTGCGGGCATTGTAGCCGAAAGAACCTTTGCTATCCAACACTTTGTGGAATACCAGTGATCCATCCACACCTGCATTTTCAGCAATGATACGAATAGGGGCTTCCAGTGCTTTGCGCACGATCGCAATACCGAAAGTTTCGTCTTCGTTGACGCCGGTCATATCTTTCAGGCTGTTGATAGCGCGCACGAGGGCAACACCGCCACCCGGTACAATACCTTCTTCGATAGCGGCACGCGTGGCGTGCAGGGCATCGTCGACGCGGTCTTTTTTCTCTTTCATTTCCACTTCCGTAGCGGCGCCGATATAGAGTACTGCCACACCGCCTGCCAGTTTGGCAAGGCGTTCCTGGAGTTTCTCGCGGTCGTAATCGCTGGTCGTGGATTCGATTTGTTGTTTGATCTGGCCGATGCGGGCTTTGATATCGGCCGCAATGCCTTTACCGCCTACTACGGTGGTGTTGTCTTTATCGACGGTGATACGCTCACAGGAGCCGAGGTGCTCGAGGCCTGCGTTTTCGAGTTTGTAGCCTTGTTCTTCGCTGATGACGGTAGCGCCGGTGAGGACGGCAATATCTTCCAGCATGGCTTTACGGCGGTCGCCGAAGCCCGGGGCTTTCACGGCAACTACTTTCAGGCCGGCGCGGAGGCGGTTCACTACCAATACACCCAATGCCTGGCTGTCAACGTCTTCTGCGATAATGAGCAGCGGGCGACCGGTTTGCAGGCTCTTTTCGAGCACTGGTACCAGGTCCTGCATGTTGCTGATTTTTTTATCGGTAATCAGCAGGTAGGGGTTTTCATAATCGGCCACCATTTTTTCGGCATCCGTGATGAAATAGGGGCTGAGGTAACCGCGGTCGAATTGCATACCGATGACTTCATCCATATACGTATCGGTACCTTTGGCTTCTTCCACCGTGATAACGCCGTCTTTGCTGACGCGTTTCATGGCGTCGGCGATCAGCGAACCGATTGTTTCGTCGTTGTTGGCAGAAATACCGGCCACCTGCTGGATTTTGCTAAAATCTTCGCCGATTTGCTCAGTTTGTTTTTTCAGGTCGGCCACGACGGTTTTAACGGCTTTGTCGATACCGCGTTTCAGGTCCATAGGATTGGAACCGGCGGCAACGTTTTTCAGACCGGCGGTCACGATGGCTTGTGCCAGAACGGTAGCGGTCGTGGTGCCGTCACCTGCTGCATCGGCGGTTTTGCTGGCTACTTCTTTCACCATTTGAGCGCCCATGTTAGCGATGGGGTCTTCGAGTTCGACTTCTTTGGCAACCGTTACACCGTCTTTCGTGATGATCGGTGCGCCGAAAGATTTTTGAATCACCACGTTGCGGCCTTTTGGGCCGAGGGTGACTTTCACTGCATTGGAAAGGGCGTCAACACCTTCTTTGAGTTTTTCGCGCGCTTCTGTATTAAAGCTGATTTGCTTGGCAGACATATGTTCGAATAATGAATGTTAGAATAATGAATAAGGAGGTCGGTTGGGGGGTGTTTGAAGTTTATAGGTTGATAGGTTTATTGTTTATGGGTTTATAGTTTATAAGGAAAACCACATAAATACCTTGAACCTTCTTTCAATTAGATAATGACGAGGATATCATCTTCGCGCATAATCAGGTAGTCCTGACCTTCGTAGGTGATTTCCTGTCCGGCATATTTGCCATAGAGCACGATGTCACCGGCGGTTACAGTCATCATATTTCCGTCTTTACCTGGGCCTACTGCAACGACTTCACCACGTTGTGGTTTTTCCTTGGCAGTATCGGGTATAATAATACCCCCCTTGGTCTTCTCGTCGGCTGGAGCGGGCTTGATAATCACACGGTCAGCGATTGGTTTCATACTTTTTAAATATTTATGTTTTGGTGAAACAAGTTTAGAGGCCACAAAACAGAATTTTCTGTGGACATAGCTCCTTTATCAGACTTCGTGCCATGCAGGTTTTCCTGCCATTTTTTCAGACGCTCTGGCGTATGCTGTCAGGTTTGTACAGGCAGGCGGCATTTGTGGCAGTCTTTTCGTTCAGACACTTCAGTAATTACACGCAATATAAAGTGGTTTTGAACGAAAGCAGCGCAACAGTCTGAAAGCGAAGTAGAAAAAGTGAACGTAAAAGATACAGCAAGCCCGGCACTTGATAAAAGTGGCCGGGCTTTTTTTAGCCACATTCACCGTGTTCCGTTCAAGGAAGCAAAGCGGCAGATTTAGACATCAATTTGACGCTCTCCGAGATTGTTCACAAAACCAGATGGAGCGATCCAGCCTACTTTGCACGCCTTTTTACCAAAATCCATAGGCTTCTATGCAATTACTTTCTCGAATGGCTACAATTGCAAGCATTGTCTAAACATTTGTAATTATTGTCCAAATCCATGTTAAGAAATGGCCTCAAATTTGCATGTCAATTGTATAATA
>JAYSZC010001051.1:0-1034 GCA_043738235.1 Lewinellaceae bacterium
CGTTTCAAAGACAACAAATTGATGGCATTTCGGGGCAGCCCTTGTACCTGCCTGCCCGCAAATTGTGCCGTTTCATCATAAAACAGGAAAACAACCGGGGCTTCTTCCACCAGTATCCGGTCCATAGCCTGGTATAGTTCGTACCGGCGCTCCGTATCAGTAGTCTGCAGGGATGCTTCGTATAAACGGTCGAATTCGGCGTTGCTGAAACGGGTGTAATTGGGTGGCGCGGTATTTTTAGAGTAAAAACAAGTCAAAAAACTTTCAGCATCCGGGTAATCCGCTATCCAGGAGGCCCTGAAAAAGGGCGCCTGTCCGTTGCGCATACGCTCCCGCAACAGCGCCGTTTCCGTCATTTCAACCTGAATATTAAAGCCCAGGTCTTCCCATTGACGGGTCAGAAAAGTACATAGATCGAGGTAATCCGCGTTGCAAAGCAAGGTAATGGCCGGAAGCCCGCGTCCCTGTGGAAAACCCGCTTCCGCCAGCAGTTGTGCTGCCCGCGCCGGGTCATACCGGTAGCCGGGCACGCGCATGTCGTCAAAAGAGGGCAGGCCGGAAGGCGCAAAGCCGGAACTGGCAGGCTTGCCGACATTATTGCGCAAAACACGCAGCATTTGGGCGCGATTGATGCCATAATTGAGCGCCTGTCTTATTTTTTTCTGCTGCAGGGGCGTTGCGCTGCTATCTGAAAAAAGAATGCCGAGGTATTCAGAATTGAGATATGGATTTTTCAAAAAAACAAACCGGGCAGCAAGTGCCGGCTGGAGTTCTCCTTCGGGCGTAAGGAGTTCGTTGATGTAAGAACTTTCAAGCCCGAAAAAGTAGTCGAGATTGCCTTTTTTAAATTCCAGGAATGCCGTTTTTCGATCCGTGATAAAACTCGTTTTTACGGCATCCAAGTAGGGTAGGCGGCTCCCATCCCGGTCTTTTTCAAAATAATTTTCATTTCTGACGACAACCAGCGCCTGGTTTTCGGCCCAGATTTTCAATTGAAACGGCCCGGTACCAACCGGGTGTCGGCGGAAGTCACG
>JAYSZC010001052.1:0-2581 GCA_043738235.1 Lewinellaceae bacterium
AACTGCAAAATGCTTCCGGTTTATAGAATTCATTCGGTACGTTTTTAGTACTTTAAGCCCGAAAAATCATGCCTTTTGTAAAAATGTCCAGTAGTGTGCTGAATGACACATCTGTTTAGCATTACTTGAAAATTGGGGGAATATAAGTATTAGGAAATTATCAATTATGGTATTATAAAGCGCGTTTTGATACGGTTTTGATGTGTTTGCCCAAAAGCAGGGCGCCCTCTCACTTCTCACCCGCTCACGTCTCGCGTCTCAGTTTCCTTTGCCCCGAATTCACCATCCAAACCCCCACAATCGTCACGGCCATGCCCACCAGCGCGCCCGGCGTGAGCGATTCACCCAGCACGGCCCAGCCCAGCAAAATGGCCACGGTTGGGTTGATGTAGGTGTACAAAGAAGAGACTGCGGCGCTGAGGTGTTTCAAAACGTACATATACAACGTGAAAGCCAGCGCCGAGCCGATCAGAATCAGGTAAATCATAGAAAGCCAGCCCTCTGTGCTGTGGTCTATGTTATAGTGCGCATCGAAGAAAAAACTCAACACCAAAGCGCCCAGCCCGCCGGCAGAAATTTGTAAACCGGCATTCATCAGGGGCGGCACGTCGGGCGAATTCCAGCGTTTGGCCAATACGGTGCCCAGCGACCAGGTGATGCAGGAGGCAAAACACCCGAACACGCCCCAGGCATATTCCGGTTTCAGGAAATCCTTCCAGCCGTCGCTGAAAATCAGGCCGAGTCCGCCGAAGCCCAGCAGCACACCTGCGATAATGCGGGTATTCACACGTTCCTTGTTGCGCAGGGCCAAGGAAAAAAGCACCACCATCACAGGCGTCAGCGAACCGATAATAGAGGCCAGCCCGGTGGGCACGTATTGCATACCCCAGGTAATGAAGCCATTGCCGCCCGTGATCGTCGCCAGCCCAGTGAGTGCCTGGCGAAGCAGGTATTTCCGGTCTGGCATATAGGCTTTGCGGCTCACCCAGGCCAGGCCCAGCAACAGCGAACCGGCGATGGTTTGGCGGATACCTACCAGCAGATAGGGCGGGAAGTGGAGTACCGCCAATTTAATGGCAGTATAGGTCGTGCCCCAGATAATGCAAATGGCAGCGAGGGCGAGATAGGCACGGGTCATGGTAGTACGAAGTCCGAAGTCGTCAGTCCGAAGTCGAGTTTAAGTGGTAGAAAAAGGTATTGTTTCGGCAGGGGCGGTTAAAATACTACTTTGCCCGATAGAGCATCTGAAAATCATCCATGATATATCCCTCCCCGAAAGGCGTATCCATGCAGTGGTCGATCACAAAACCGATTTTGAAATAAAAATTGACACTTTTAAAATTCCGGCGGTTCACATTCAGGCGCAACTCCTGCAAGTCGGGATATTGAGCCAGCAGCGCCTGAAATGCGGCGGCGCCCACACCACGCCCGCGCTGGGTATTGTCTAAGTAAAATTTGTGGATAAAGTACGTCGCGGGGGCTTTCTCGCTGATGGCGACAAAACCGGCCACTTGATCGTCAGCCAGCACCAACCAGAAAGACTGCGCCGTATCCTCTATTTGTTGCTGCAACGCGCCGGCGCTGTACCCCTGTTCGAGCATGTATTCGATCTGCGCCGGACTGATAATATCCGGGTAGTGCGCCCACCAGATGCGGTGGGCCAGCTCGTGGATGAGCGGAATGTCGGGTGTAGTTGCTAGTTGAAGGGTAACATTCATAGAAAGGCGATGTGCAAATGAGCGGTATAGGTAGCACGGCCTTCAGGCTGTCGGGAAAAGGGCATTTATGCCCGTTATAATATTAACATGCGCTATAAATGGCGCTTATCCCGACGGCCTGAAGGCCATGCTACCCTTACAAAACCCTACTTCTTCTGTTCTAGTTCCTGCGCATTCAGCAATTGAAGCACCTGTTTGGTAATATCCAGGCTGTCATTGGCTAACAGGATTTGTCCGCCACGCGAGAAAGACAGGATATAATCGTATCCGATCTGAGCAGAAAGGGTTTTCAGTTGTGCTTCCACATTGGCATACAGATCGTTGAAGGCCTTTTTCTGTTCTTCTGACAAAGATTTGCTCAGGCGTACTTTCTCTTCTTCCAGTCGCTGGCCGCGCTGCATGAGCGCATTTTGCGCTTTTTCGGCATCAGCCTGTGTCATGTTGCCGCCCTGGAAGCGCTCCTGCAGGGCATTGGCGTCTTTCATCAGCGCCTGTTCTTTGGCGGCAAGGCTGTTTTCAGCGGCCTGCATACGCTGCTGGATGGCGTCTTTTTGTTTTTTCAGCCAGATGTACTGCGCATCGAGGGTGTCGCCGTTCACATAGGCAATTTTGACGCCGCCCGACTGAGATGTCGGTGCTGTGATGACCTGCTCGGCAGCTTTGTTTTTGCTGAAATTCAGGTAATACAAATGCCCGACCAGGGCAAATAATACGATATTCAGGATCAAAGGGAGATTTTTCATGCTCATGTTGAGTTGTTAATTGCTTAGGGGGGCAAAAGTCGGAAAAAAAAGTTATCCGTTACAAGTTATCCGTTATCCGTTATCCGTTATCGGGTTTCAGGCTGGAATGTGTGCGAAGGG
>JAYSZC010001053.1:0-6447 GCA_043738235.1 Lewinellaceae bacterium
TCCTACTCTACGAGGGAGAAATCCGCGTAAATCCGCGTCATCCGTGTCATCCGCGTTGCCATTATTCCTACGTGCGCGCAAGCGCAAAAAATCCCATAAATCCGTCTCATCCCTTCAATCCGTGTTCTTTCACCCTACGTGCGCACAAGATCAAAGCATGAAAAGACGACAAGTCATCAAACAATTGGCCATCACAACCGGTGGCATACTCAGCCTCCCCGCCTGGGCGCGCGCATGGACGGCCCAAACGCTGCCACAGATAGAGCATCCGCTGCTCGACCGCAATCTCCTGAATGCCGTGATCGGCGCCATCATTCCTGAATCCCCGGACCTTCCGGGAGCCGTTTCGCTCGGCGTACCCGGTTTTGTGGAGCTAATGCTGGCCGACTGCTACACCAAAGAAGTGTCGGACAATGTAAAAACAGGACTGCGTTTTGCCGACAGCACAGCGCGCAGGACGCACCAAAAATCATTTGTGGATATTTTCCAAAAAGAGCAGCAGGCGATACTCCTGCAGTTTGAAAAAGGGAATGACCAGGCAGTCAAAGATTTTTACCGCCTGGTGAAACAACTGACGATTCAGGGTTACAACAACTCCGAATTTGTGCAAACCAAATTCTTCGAATATGAAATGGCGCCGGGATTTTACCACGGCTGCGTTCCTGTCAATCCATAATTTCCATCAGCCATGTCTTCATTGAAGAAACGCAAATACGACGTCATCGTCATCGGTTCAGGCATCAGCGGTGGCTGGGCCGCCAAGGAATTTTGTGAAAAGGGTCTGAAAACCCTCGTGCTGGAGCGCGGGCGCGATGTCAAACACGTGACCGACTATCCGACCGCCATGAAAAATCCCTGGGATTTCCCACACGGCGGACAAGTGCCGCTTGCTATCAAGGAACAAAATCCGGTGATCAGCAAGCATTATTTGTACAACGAATCGTCCATGCACTGGGCGGTGCCCGATGCCGTACATCCTTTTGTAGAAGAAAAACCCTTCACATGGGTGCGCGGCTACCATGTCGGCGGCAGGTCCCTGATGTGGGCCAGGCAGACGCAGCGCTGGAGCGAATTTGATTTTGAAGGCCCTGTGCGCGACGGTTTTTCCGTCGACTGGCCCATCCGTTATGCGGACATAGCGCCCTGGTATTCGCATGTGGAGCGTTTTGCGGGCATTTCCGGCAACAAAGACGGTGTGCCGCAATTGCCCGACGGCGAGTTTTTACCTGCTTTTGAAATGAACTGCGTGGAACAACATTTGCAAAAATCCATCGCGGCCAAGTATACAGACCGCCAATTGATCCAGGGCCGTTGTGCGCACATCACCGATCCGCAACCCGTACACCAGGAGCAGGGCAGGGCGCAATGCCAGAACCGGAATTTGTGTGTGCGGGGCTGTCCGCTGGGCGGTTATTTCAGCAGCAATGCCTCCACGTTGCCCTGGGCCGCTAAAACCGGCAACATGACTTTGCGCCCTGATTCCATTGTGCATTCCATTATATATGACGGGAAAAGAGGCCGTGCCGAAGGTGTGCGGGTGGTGGATGCGCACACCAATGAAATGGTCGAGTATTACGCCCAGGTTATTTTTGTAAACGCCGGCGCGCTCAACACCAACCTGATCCTGCTCAATTCCACTTCTTCCCGCTTTCCCAACGGCATCGGCAACGACAGCGGCGCCTTGGGCAAATACATCATCTGGCACAATTACCGGGGGCGCATTTCTGCCAAATCCGACCAGTTTTTGGAGATGCGCACCAAAGGAAAAAACCCGAACCATTGTTACATCCCCAGGTTCCGGAATGTTCATAAACAGGAAACGGATTTTCTCCGCGGATACGCGGTCGGCGTCGGCGCGGGCCGGGGATTTAAGGCAGACACCACGGGCATCGGCGAAGAACTCAAAAACAATCTCCTGCATCCGCCGTTGGGCGAATGGAATATCAGCGGCTGGATGATGGGCGAGGTGATTCCGCGTGAAAACAACCATGTGCGCCTGCATGAAAGCCTGAAAGACCCGAATGGCATGCCGCAATTGGTGATTTCTACCGAATGGTCGGAAAATGAAGATAAAATGTCGGCAGATTTTATAGAACAACTGACCGAAATGTTTACCGAAGCGGGTTTTAAAGAGGTGCATGCCCATGATTCACATGCCAACCCCGGCAACGACATCCACGAAATGGGCGGTGTGCGCATGGGCAATGACCCTAAAAAGTCCATGCTCAACAAGTGGAACCAACTCCACGCTTGCCACAATGTATTTGTCACCGACGGCGCCTGCATGACTTCCGGCAGCACGCAAAATCCTTCGCTGACGTACATGGCGATCACGGCCCGGGCGGCGAATTACGCGGTGGAGGAAATGAAGAAGGGGAATCTTTGATGGAGTCTACAACTTTGGCGCTGTCAGTTTGTTTAATTAAGCCCTGTTTTTCAAAAGGGGAATTAAACAAATACAGCCATGAAACGAACGAATGTCGATTCCTCCGCCATTGCGTCCGTGGGTTATCATACGCGGAACAAGGTGCTGGAAATTGAATTTAAATCGGGGAATATTTACGAGTATTACCGGGTTCCGGCTCTGGAATTCCGCAAACTCATGAAAGCGGATTCGCATGGGACGTACTTTGTAGATCATATCCGCAACGGTTTTCAATACAGAAGGGTCCGGTAGGTGATTTTCGGATAAACAGAACCAGGAATGATGAACGGGTTTTTCTTAGTGAGGGTCTCACTTTGAAAAACCCGTTCGACGTTATGCCCATTGGTGTCTGGAACCTTTGAAATTTGGGCGGCCCTTGTGGCCGCCCGGTTTCCCGGGCATTTCAAAGGTTCCAGACAGCAATGCGTTATGCCTGAAAAAGAACCTGGGCTGAAATCTAAAACATTATTACGTTTGGGGGTGATTGTTTCGTATTTAAAGACTTCCTCGAATGAATAAATCTGCCCATTTACTGCTGCTTTTTCTCTTTAGCGCATGCCTGCTAACCGCCCAAACCCGCAGCCGTCAAAATTTCGACCGCGACTGGAAATTCAGTTTCGGCCATGCCCACAACCCCGAAAAAGACTTCAACTACGGGCTGGAAACCATTTTGTCCAAATCGGGCGGCGCACAGAACACGGCCGTAGAGCCGCGGTTCAAGGATAGTTTGTGGCGTTCGCTGCATCTGCCGCACGACTGGGCGGTCGAATTGCCCTTTGTCAACGATCCGGCGTTCAATGTCATGGCGCATGGTTACAAACCGCTCGGCGGCAATTACCCCGCGACGAGCATCGGCTGGTACCGGAAACATTTTACGGTGGCAAAAACCGAAGAAGGCAAACGTTTTCAGGTGCAATTTGACGGTGTTTTCCGCGACGCGGAGTTCTGGATCAATGGTTTTTACCTCGGCAACAACAAAAGCGGCTATATCGGCGTGGCCTACGATATAACCGATTTTCTGCGTTTCAGGGCAGATAACGTGCTGGTGGTCAGGGCCGATGCGACGCAGTACGAGGGCTGGTTCTACGAAGGCGCAGGCATTTACCGGCACGTATGGCTGGATTCATTTGACGATACCCACATTGCCAACGACGGCATTTTTGCACACGCCGTCATCGACGGAAAAAATGCAACGCTCCGGGTCGAAACGGAATCAGTGAACGAAGGCGATGCCGCCGCTGCACTGACAACCGAAGTGGTTTTATACGACCGGAATGGCAAAATCGCGGCGCAATCGCCGGCACAAAACATACGGCTGGACATCAATAAATCAGGCGTCACAACGCATGTCATCAACTTCGCCAATCCGCGCCTCTGGAACCTGGACGACCCGTATTTGTACCGCATTCAGGTAAATTTGAAAAAAGCGGGTAAAACGGTGGATCGCCAGACCCTGAAATTCGGGTTCAGAAAAGTAGAGATCAAACCGGACGGACTGTTTCTGAACGGCAAAAAAACAAAAATCCTGGGCGTCAACTGCCACCAGGATCATGCGGGCGTAGGCAGCGCTTTGCCCGATTACCTGCAATATTACCGGATCAAATTGCTTAAAAACCTCGGCGTCAACGCCTACCGGGCCAGTCACAATCCGCCGACGCCGGAATTGCTGGATGCCTGCGACAGCCTCGGTATGCTGGTCATGGACGAAACGCGGCTGCTCAACAGCGGCGCGGAATACATGGATCAGTTCGTCCGTTTGTTGAAACGCGACCGCAGCCGGACCAGCGTGTTTATGTGGTCCATTGGCAACGAAGAAGGCTGGATTCACACCACACCGACCGGTAAAAACATCGCCGAAACGCTTCTGAAAAAACAACACGAACTCGACCCGACCCGCACGGCTACCTATGCCGCCGACCTGGCCAATGTCTACAAAGGGGTGAATGAAGTGATCCCGGTGCGCAGTTTTAATTACCGGCAATTTGCCGTCGCCGACTACCACCGCGATCACCCCAACCAGCCGATCATCGGCACCGAAATGGGCAGCACCGTGACCACGCGGGGCATTTATGAAAAAGACAGCATCCGGGCTTATGTACCCGACCAGGACATTACCGCGCCCTGGTGGGCCAGCACGGCGGAAACCTGGTGGACCCTGGCCGCCGACAATGATTTCTGGCTGGGCGGATTCGTCTGGACGGGACTTGACTACCGCGGCGAGCCGACGCCCTATATCTGGCCGAATGTCAGCTCGCATTTCGGCATCATGGATATGTGCGGCTTCCCGAAAAATATCTATTACTACTACCAATCCTGGTGGACGGATAAGGATATCCTCCATATTTCACCGCATTGGAACTGGCGTGGAAAACGCGGTCAACCCATCGAGGTCTGGGTCAATTCCAACGCCGATGAAGTCGAACTGTGGCTGAATGGAACCAGTCAGGGCAAAAAAACAATGCCCCGCAACGGGCACTTGAAATGGTCGGTCATTTACCAGCCCGGCAAACTCGAAGCGATCGGTTACAAAAAAGGTAAAATCCTGAAAGCCAAAGTCGAAACCACCGGCGTACCCACGGAAATCGTGCTCACGCCCTACAAAACGACTATGCTGGCCGACGGTCAGGACGTATCGGTGATGAATGTTACGGTACTCGACAGTGAAGGCCGCGAAGTGCCCGATGCCGGCAATATGATCCGGTTTGTGATCGAAGGCGACGCCAAAATAATCGGCGTCGGCAACGGCGATCCCTCCAGCCATGAGCCGGACAAATGCGTCGATGGCGCCTGGCAGCGCAGCTTGTTCAATGGAAAATGCCAGGTGTTGATCCAGGCTGGGTCGACTCCCGATAAAATTCATATTGAAGCGCAGTCGCCCAATTTATGGGCCGGCTCCACCGACGTACACACGGTCGGGATGGCTCAACTTGCCAGTGTTACGATTGACCCGAAATATGTATTGAAAGGAGAAGCGGCCAAACCCAGAAAAGTGGACAACATGATCGGGGCCGATATTTCGTTTTTGCCCGAACTGGAAGCCCGGGGTTTGAAATTCAAGGACAACGGCGTGGAAAAAGACGCCATCGAAATCCTGAAAATGCACGGATTCAACTACGTCCGCCTGCGCATTTTTAATGACCCGGCGCAGGAAAAAGGTTATTCGCCCCAAAAAGGTTTTTGCGACCTGGAGCACACCAAAGCGATGGCAAAACGGGTGAAAGCATCCGGAATGAAACTGCTGCTCGACTTT
Organism: Lewinellaceae bacterium; assembly: GCA_043738235.1. Lineage (GTDB taxonomy): Bacteria > Bacteroidota > Bacteroidia > Chitinophagales > Saprospiraceae > M3007. The sequence continues at coordinate 5,676 of JAYSZC010001053.1, forward strand.
CATTACAGCGATTACTGGGCCGATCCCGGCAAACAATTTAAACCGAAAGCATGGGAAGGACTTGATTTTGAAAACCTTAAAAGAGCGCTGTACGACTACACCTTTCAAGTCATCAGCGAGTTGAAAGCGCAGGGCACTTCGCCCGATATGGTGCAGATCGGCAACGAGATCAACCACGGCATCGTCTGGCCGGAAGGCGGGGTCGCCAACCTGGACAGCCTCGCACAACTGCTCTGCGCGGGCACCGCCGCCACCAAAGCCGCCGATCCGAACATTGTGATGATGTTACACGTTGCATTGGGCGGACAAAATGATGAGTCGGTATTTTTTATTGAAAATATGGTCCGGCGCGGCGTCCATTTTGATGTCATCGGGGAATCGTACTACCCGAAATGGCACGGTACGCTGGACGATTTGCGCGATAACCTCAACGACCTGGTGCGCCGTTTTGATAAAGACGTGATCGTGGTCGAGTATTCCGCCAAAAAGGAGGAAGTGCACAAAATCGCGTTTGATTTGCCGGGAGGAAAAGGCAAGGGTACCTGCATTTGGGAACCCCTGAATACCTGGGAATCTATCTTCGACCGGGAGGGGAAATCGAATGATTTTTTGAAACTGTATGATGAATTTAAGGTGAAATACCTGGATAGGTAATAATGCGAATAATGGGTTACTGTGAATCCAAATCGCGGTTATGGCCTCACCCCCCGGCCCCCTCTCCAATGGAGAGGGGGAGCGAGTACCCTTGGCATTCTTAATAAGGGAAGCCAAG
>JAYSZC010001054.1:0-6439 GCA_043738235.1 Lewinellaceae bacterium
CCTTTTATACCGGCGGCGGCAGTCCCGCATAAAATGCACTGAGTACATCGATCACTGACTGCATAATAGGGGATACGTTTGTCGTTTTCCAAGCTAAACCCTGTCTCAACAGAAAACCGGTAAAACGCGTCTCCGCATCATCCATTAGCTTTTTTGAAATGATGCCCGGCACATTGTCAATATTGGCAACGGAAGGTATAAATGCGACACCCATACCCAGGCCGACCATACTTTTCATCAGTTCAAAAGAATTGACTTCCATGACGATGTTCGGTTCGCGGTTAAAACCTGCTTTCTGACAAATAATATCAATATCCTTTAAAAAAGGGCGTAGCGTTTTTTCGATTTCGATCCATTTTTCGTCTTTCAGGTCTTCGAGGCACAGAAACGGTCGTTCGGCCAACCAGTGGTTGGCCGGCAGAATGACGTTGAGATAGCTCGTTATCAATAGGCTGGAGGATAGCTCGGAATGCTTCGGCGGCAAAATCGTCACGCCGAGGTCGATCGTGTCATCCATCAAGGCCTCCTGTACATTGGGATAGGCCTGTAATTCGATGATTTTGATCTCCAAATCAGGAAAGTTGCTTGATACCACCTGTATGATTTCCACAATCCGTTCGCGCAACATCATTTTATAAATACCGAAGCGCAGGGTCTTCCGCTGCTGCCCAACCCGCCGCGCCGTCTCCAGTGCATTCTCCGACAATTGAAGAATGCGGCGCGCTTCCACAAGAAAAACTTTACCCGCTTCAGTCAGCTCCACGCGGTGGTGCTGCCGCCGCCGTGCGCGCACAAACAACTCCACCCCTATTTCATTTTCCAGCTGCTGTATCTGCTGGCTCAAAGCGGGTTGCGATACAAATAGTTTTTTGGCGGCATTGCCATAATGCAAGGCTTCAGCGATGCCGACAAAATATTTCAACTGACGCATTTCCATACGGCGAAGATAAGTAAAACTTATCTTATCATTCTGAAAAAGTATTATGAAATTCTGTAAATAACCGGACTTTGCAGCCAATATCACGCAATATTTGTAAAATATGCAATAAGATTCTTGACCAAACCACAGCCAAAATAAAAACAAAATAGTCTTTCTCTTATGAAAAACAAGTTCAACACGTATGAAAATGGTATTGTTGCCCTTTCGGCACTGGTGATGGGCTGTTTGTTTTTCGACCGTCTTTCGCTTACTTTTTTGATGCCCTTTGTAGCGAAAGACCTGCATTTGAGCGATACACAAATTGGTTTGTTGGCAGGTGCATTGTCGCTGGCATGGGCATTTTCAAGTTATTTTACTACTGCGTGGGCGGAGCATAACAATCGCAAAAAAGTGGTTTTTGTACTGGCTGTTATGGTCTTTTCACTTTGTTCGGTAGGCTCAGGCTTGGCCGTATCGTTCGGCACCTTGCTATTGGCCCGCTTTATCATGGGTTTTTCAGAAGGAGCTGTCATCCCGCTGGCGCAAAATTTTGTGGAACGCGAGTCGACACCCTCGCGATTGGGGCTTAATTCGGGTATCCTGCAGGCAGTGGGATCGGGGTTATTCGGGTCGATCATCGGGCCGGTGGTTTTGGTCAAAATTGCCGAAAATATGGGATGGCGGAATGCCTTTTTTATTGCCGGTATCCCGGGCTTGATTTTGGGATTGTTAGCCTGGTTTGTCATCAAAAAAAGCACCGCTGAAAGTATTCGTACCGCTCCGGCATCCGTGCATCCCGAAGGCGGATCAAGCCCTGAAGGCGGGCATAAGCCATTGCCTTTTAAGGAGTTGATCCAGGTAAACAACATTCGTTACGGCATCGGTTTGAGTTGTTGTGTATTCGGCTGGTGGTTTGCCACCCTGCCCTTTATATCTAAATATTTTGTCGACGTGCAGGGTATGAGTCCCGATGAAATGGGAAAAACGATGGGTTTGCTGGGTGTTTCCGGCGTGTTGTCCGGGATTATTGTGCCGGCCCTTTCCGACCGTTTGGGCAGAAAGCCCGTTTTGCTGGCATTCGTGGCTTTGGGCGTGTTTTACCCTGTCGCTGTTCAGTTTTTGCAAGGTTCTGTCTTGCATCTGCCGCTCATGTTCTTCAGCTATTTTATGATGGGTTGCCTGGCGCTTGTGGCGGCGGTTATTCCTTCAGAGGCAGCCCCGGCCGCTTCACGCGCTAAAACAATGGGCATGATGATGGGCATTGGCGAAATCGTGGGCGGCGTATTGGTTCCGGCCATTGCGGGCGTGCTTTCCGACAAAGTAAATCCTGCCGCATTTCTCTGGGTTTCCTCCGCTATGGCCATCATTGGCCTGTTTTTCATCATTCGTTTGCAGGAAACGGCGCCGGCAATCCTTTTAAAAATTAAGCATGCATCATGATCAACCACATCAAAAAAGGTAAATCCGCCGAAGAGAAACGCGATATGGATCGCCAAATCACTCAAACCGTTGAGGCTATTCTGGCCGATATTGAACGGCGCGGCTGGGCGGCCATCCGGGAATACAGCGACAAATTTGACAAATGGAACCCCGCCGCTTTCAAATTGAGCGCAGCGGAAATACAAAACTGTATCGACAGTTTATCGGAGCAAGCCTTGGAAGACATCCGGTTTGCGCAGACCCAAATCCGGCGTTTTGCCCAGATTCAGATGCTGGGTTTGCGCGACGTGGAAGTGGAAACGCTGCCAGGTGTGATCCTGGGGCATAAGAACATTCCGGTCAACCGGGTCGGCGCTTATGTGCCCGGTGGTAAATACCCATTGCTTGCCTCGGCGCACATGGGGATTCTCACGGCAAAAGTGGCGGGTGTAAAACACGTCATCGCCTGTGCCCCGCCCTATGATGGCCAACCCGCCGCCGCCATCGTGGCAGCACAGGCGATGGCCGGGGCCGATGAAATATACGTCCTGGGCGGCATACAAGCCATCGCGTTGATGGCATTGGGCGCTGCAGCCGACGGCGCCAACGATGCTGTGCAGGCCGTGGATATGCTGGTCGGACCAGGAAATGCATACGTTGCGGAAGCCAAACGGCAACTGTTCGGGCGCGTCGGTATCGACCTGCCGGCAGGGCCGACCGAAACACTGGTCATTTGCGACGACACGGTAGATGCAGAATTAGTCGCCGTCGATCTGTTGGGACAGGCAGAACACGGCCCGACTTCCCCGGCGGTGTGCATTACTACCAGTCAGAAAATCGCCGGTGAACTGCCCGGACAAATAGAAAAAGTATTGCAAAGGCTCGCTACGCGCGACATCGCCGCTGTCTCCTGGCGCGATTACGGTGAAATCATCCTGTGCGATACGAAAGAAGAAATGCTCAGCGAAGCCGAACGGATATGTAGCGAACACGTACAGGTGATGACCGGAGACGACGATTTTTTCCTGAACAACATGACCAATTACGGTGCATTGTTCCTCGGCGCACGCACGAATGTGAGTTACGGCGACAAGGTGATCGGTACCAACCACACGCTTCCCACCAAACGGGCCGGTCGCTATACCGGCGGACTCTGGGTAGGAAAATTTATCAAAACACATTCATATCAGCGCATTCTGACGGATGAGGCCAGTGTCATGATCGGCGAATATTGTTCGCGCCTGTGCGCGCTGGAGCATTTCGCCGGACACCAGGAACAGGCGGATATTCGGGTGAGACGACTAGGGAAAATGATGAATGATAAACGATGAATGATGAATTAAATAAAAAAGTGGCGCTGGTCACGGGCGGGGCAGGCGGCATCGGTTCGGCGATTTGCAAAGCATTCGCGGAAGCGGGATATGCGGTTGTGGTCACGTACAACCGCAATGCTGAAAAGGCGCAGGCGCTGGTGGCCAGTCTCGCAGGCGGTCCTCATATCGCTGTACATGCGCCGGTGGATGATCCGGCCGCTTTGTCAAAGTTGGCTGCATTGGTTGCAGCTCGCTACGGGAAATTAGATGTTTTGGTGAACAACGCGGGTATCACAATGCCTGTACCGCACGACGACCTGGATGGATTGACAGACGAATGGATTGATAAAATTCTGACAACCAATGTGCGCGGCAGTTTTGCCATGATCCGTACCTGCAAGGAACTTTTACTGGCGGCCTCCCCAAACACCAAACACGACACCCCAAACACCGCATTGGTAGTTAACATTTCCTCCGTCGCGGCGGTCACCGGTATCGGGAGCAATGTAGCTTATTGCGCTTCCAAAGCGGCCATCGACAGTATAACCCGCTCTCTGGCGCGCGCATTGGCGCCCCGAATCCGGGTCGTGTCCGTGTCGCCCGGCTGGGTACTGGGCGAATATGCCAAAACGGTTGACCCTGCTTATTTGCAAATGCAGCAGGATTTGACGCCGCTGGGCAGGCTGGCGACACCGGAGGATGTAGCGAATACGGTATTGGCGCTAATAACACATTTGATTTTTACCACGGGAAGCGTGATTCCGGTGGATGGAGGAAGACCTTTAAGATAATGATGAATGATAAATGATGAATGATGAATTTATTACTCGATTTGAACATTCAAAAAACGTTATTTCAATTTTAAATAATTGAAAATCAAATAATTATACTTTTTAAATCCAATGTGTGAGTGACCACCCATTCATCATTTATCATTCATAATTCATCATTAAATTAATGATTTTAGAACTCGCAACCATAGACATCATACCCGGCTCGAACGCCCGGTTTGAACAAAACCTCGAAAAAGCCCAGTCGGTCATCAGCCGCTCGCCGGGCTATTTGGGGCATCAGTTTCAAAAGTGCATCGAGCAGGACAATCGCTACATTTTACTCATCCGCTGGGAAAGCGTGGAGGCGCACACCATCGGTTTTCGACAGTCCGAACTTTTTAAGGAATGGCGGGCGCTCATCGGGGAGTTTTTTGAAAACCCGCCCGTCGTGCAGCATTATGAACTAACATTTGAAGGATGACTACGCTGTCCGCAAATTCATCATTCATCATTTATAATTAGCAATTCATCATTCATCATTTATAATTAGCAATTCATCATTGTGAAAATAATCGACTTATCCGTCACCATTTCCGAGGACATCAAGGAGCCGCTACCGACCAAAATCGTCTATGAAGACCATAAGGAAGGCGCTAAAAAAATGGGCGGAAAACTTTTTGAGGGCATTTCTGCCGACGTATTTATTGATGGAAACGGCCCCTCGGGCGAGTTTCTGACTGTGACAAGTCACTGCGGCACCCATGTGGACGCGCCCTGGCATTACTTCCCGACTTGTGCTGGAAAACCTGCCCGAACCATTGACCAAATGCCATTGGACTGGTTTTTCCACGACGGCGTGGTGCTTGATTGTACTGATAAACCGGATGGGTATATGCTTGAACCGGAGGATTTGATGGCAAAACTATCGGCCATCAACTACACCCTCAAACCTTATGATATCGTGCTGATTCGCTGCGACGCCGATAAACGCATATACGACGAGGATTATGTAAAAATCCACGTCGGAGCCTCCGCAAAAGCAACGCATTGGCTGATCGACCAGGGTATCAAAGTGATGGGCACCGATGGCTGGGGCTGGGACATTCCACTGCATTTGCAGGCCGAAGATTACAAACGCGATCCACGCCCGGGCGTCATTTGGCAAGCCCACTATGTCGGTATTGAGAAGGAGTATTGCCAGATTGAAAAATTAGCCAACCTCGACCAGTTGCCGCCCTTCGGCTTCAAAGTCGCCTGTTTTCCCGCGAAAATAAAAGGTGGCAGTGCAGGCTGGACGAGGGCGGTGGCGATTTTTGAAGACGAGCACCTGTCCAAGTAAATACACTGTAATATATTGATTTTCAAACCCTTTTGCCTGATTCTTCACCCTTTTTATTTTACTATTTCACACAGAAGCATTATGAAAAAACAAATAACATACCTGCTTTTCAAGCATAAAATACTGACAATAGTAGCCGGTTTGTTGATCTTCAGTAGTGCTTTGTTCGCTCAAACAGTGACAGGCAAAGTCACGGATGAAAACGGCGATCCACTCCCCGGCGCGACCGTGCTTGTGAAAGGCACGACCAACGGCGCTTCGACAGACACCGAAGGCAATTTTAACCTCAGCAACGTACCCGAAGGCAGCGTATTAGTGGTGCGATATACCGGTTTTGCCGGAAAGGAAGTAACGGCAGCAGGCAGCAGCCTGATTATTCCGCTCCTGGGCAACAGTGAATTGGATGAGGTGTTGGTCACAGGCGTTTTTGATGAGCGCACCAGAATGACGGCTTCCATCGCTATTAGTTCGCTATCGGCCAAACAACTCGAAAGGATCGTTCCAAGCAGCGGTATCGATCTGCTCAAAAATATCCCGGGCGTGTACGTCAACTCGTCGAGGGGCGAAGTCAGCGGCAGCCTTTATACCCGCGGACTTTCCGTCGGCGGCGGTTTTTATTACGTTTCAATGCAGGAAGACGGGCTGCCTATCATGGCAGTGGCGGGCAATTCGGCGA
>JAYSZC010001055.1:0-2575 GCA_043738235.1 Lewinellaceae bacterium
TCCCGTGTGTCGATCAGGTAGAGTTTTTGAGAAAGAATATCCTTAAAATCATAGATGTGGCGCAAGGGGCTTTCTGCCAACTTCGTCACGACCGGCCAAATAACAGCCTCGTCGTCGCCGGTTTTTGACCAGTCCAGCAATGCAATCAAGGCCCAGAAGGCTTCCTCGCTCAGTCCCCCTTCAGCGGGTTGCTCGTTCAGTTCAATCTGCACAGACGCATTCGGGTATTTATCCTGCAAATCGCGCAGGGTATCTGGACTCAGGTTGTGTAGCGGATAACGAATCGTATTGGTCATAACCGTTTAAATGGTTGAACGCGTAAAAATACAGGTTTACATGGGAAAATGAAAATGGGATTGAAATCAGGCTTCGCAGTATTGTAATGACCGGGAAAATCTTCTATTGTAGTGAATTGGCCCGCAGCCAGGTACCGCCGAACCCTGTTCGGCGTCACGCTGCCTTTATGTTAATCCTTGTTCTATTGGAATGGGCCTACGAACTGAAAAGTCCCGGTTCCGTGTGGACGTTGTCCTCCATGGTTTCAATCCTTCTTCTAATGGAATTGGCCCTCAAACATTCGGTTATCTTAATAGGCTGATATGCTGCTGATTTGTTTCAATCCTTCTTCTAATGGAATTGGCAGCACGAAAATATCCTGCTATACGATTGCGGCAGGTCGAAAAAGACACTGCCGCGGCGTTGGGCGCGGAAAAGTTGGAACACCTACCGGGGCGAAAAAGACACTGCCGCGGCGATGGGCACGGGTAATTTGGGAATATCTTGGGTGTTTTTATCTGGAAATAATCACAAGATTGGCTTCTGTGTGTTCCAAAAACGTATGGCATTTGGTCAGGTAGTCTTGCATTTCATCTATGTCATTTCCGAAGATATTTTCACTAAATTCATGCGCCCTTTGTAGCATCCGGATATAGGGATCACAGTCTCCCCGTTTCGTAAACCTTTTTAATACGCCTGTATAGTCATCCCTGTAAACGGTGGGTATAATAATTTTTGACTGTCCTCCTTTTACCAGTTCTGCATTCATCATAACCCGGGCGATTCTCCCGTTTCCATCTAAAAACGGATGGATTTCGCTGATAACAAACATCATATATGCTGCTTTGGAAAATGGGTGATCCAGGGCCTGGTAAAAATCGAAACTTCGAATAAGAGTGCCCTTTACCAGATTTAAATCAACAAATGCCGTACTCCCTGCAAAGTTGTTTTTGTCTTTAAACTGACCTGGATTTTTATCTGTCCTGGCACTGAGTAAAATTTGATGCCGGTAAGCAAGTATTTTGAGTAATTCATCAGGCGATTGCGGTGTGTGCATCATTTCCTGCCTGTTGGAAACCAACTGGTAAGTTCCTAATACGTCATGGCTGTCCTGACTTCTGGCAGGCAGTGGTTTGTTTGACGAAATGATCTGCCGGGCCTCATTGATTTCAAAAATGGTGCCTTCGATATAGTTGGAAAAGTAACTTTCGTAGAAGGCAACATTCCGAAAAGCCGTTTCAGTCATGTTTCTATCCGGCCGGTTTTTGAATTCTTTTTTTTGCAATTCGCGGAAGAGCACTTCAAAGAGTTCCATTCTGGCAGGATCATACGGAGCGCCAAATGCCCTTGCAATTGCCAGGGGAGAAGAAAGTATTTTTGAGGGATGTGTCGTAAGTAAAGCGCTGATAACTTTATCCAGCCGGGCAAACTCCGCCTCCATCTTAATCTCTGTTGCAATGGCCCTTGCCCGGTCTCTCAGCCTGTTTATTTCCCCTTCACCGTTAACCCGGATGATTTGTTCGAGTTTTTCTTCCAATTCAGAAAGGGCCAGGCATTTTGAGTCCGTATCTTTCTTTTTTGACGGCTGAAGATTTTCCAGAAATGCCCTCGCCTTTTGCGATGCGTACAATTTCCCCGATATTGGATAGTCTTCCTCTATGGGTTTATGGCCTTCCAGAAAGCGGATCGTAATGCCCGGAAGGTTTATTTTTTTGGTATAGGTGTACGTCAAAAATATTTGACCGGATTTCGTCGGTTGAAATTCAAAAGCAGAACGATGACTTAAAAGTGCGCCGGGATATAGTTTACCCAGTATTTGAAAAAGATTTCGTCTTATGATTCCCTCCACCGGGTCTATCAGGTTCGATGAATAAACGCGCGCGGCAATTTTCCTGATTTTGCCTTCTTTCAGAAGTAGGGAAATTTGTTTTGATGTCCTTGAATCTGCCGAACCAAAAATTATTTCCTGTAGATGTATGGGTAGAATATTTTCCATTTTGAGCGTTCTAATCGACAAAAATAGCAAATATTTTCCAGTATGAAATCATTTATGGAAATTATTTTCCATTAAAACGCATAGAATTGAAATTATTTTCCAGAAGTTGATCAGCCGAGGCGGGACGTACAAGGGAATGCTGCTTTCTCTTTAATGTAAACTTCAAGTGGCTGAATTGTAGCAAATGGCCTGTGATTGGCAGCACAAAAAATATCCTGCTGTGCGTTTGCGGCAGGTCGAAAAAAGACACTGCCGCGGCGTTGGACTTGGGTTTTAAGCGAAAGTTGGAACACCTGCTGGGGC
>JAYSZC010001056.1:0-2575 GCA_043738235.1 Lewinellaceae bacterium
AAAAATTTAAAGTCGATATGGTCGCGGTCGCCCAGTATCAGCCAGGTATATTTCCGGCCTTTGACGTGCTTTTGCTGATAGTGGATCAGGTCGGCGGCATCTGCTTTTTCCAGGCTGCGGTAAATATCGGCACGCAAGTCGTGGTTGGGATATCCTTTGTCGCGGTTGGCGCGCCAGGTCCAGTAGAGCTCTGCTTTTTTAATACGCCCGGAAGCGATTTGTTTGAGTACACTTTGGCGGGCATTTTCCATTTGGGGTAAAGAGACCGGCATGGTTTCCAGGATCGTCTGGAACGCTTCCACCGCTTCGTACAGTTTGTCCGGTTGTGTACCGATGTAGGATTGCAGGAAATGCGCCCGGTTTTTTCGGGCGGGATTGGCTGCCACAGAATAGGCGGAATAAGCCAGTGCTTTGGATTCGCGGATGTCCTGGAAAACGATCGAGGAGAGGCCGTACCCAAAATACTGGTTGTACCATTCGCTGAACACGTATTCGCCGAGGTTAAACTGGGGTGTGCCTTTGGATAAAAGCAGCATTTCCACTTGCACCATGGGGAAATGCACGAAGTAAACTTTGTCTTTTTTCGTGCCGATTTCCGGGTATTTTTTGGGCGGAAGGGGCGCTTTTGCAGTCGCAGACTCCGGGTGGTGGCGTTTCAGTATGTTGGCTACCGTTCGGGCTGTTTGCGGGCCGCAATAAAAAACTTCGTGTTTGTACCCGGTCAGGCCTTTCAGCAAGTCGACCAGTTCAACAGCAAGATGGGGATCCGACAGTTGTTCTTTCGTCATTTTGTCGGTAAAAGGAGATACGTCGCCGTATTTCGCATAACTCGCCATCCCTTTCATCAGGATCGTACGTTTGTCCTTCTTGTTGTTTTCACGCCTCAGGATGATGTCTGCAACCAGGTTTTGCAACGCATCCGGGTTGGGCTGCATATCGGCGAGCAGGTGTTCCATTAAGCGGACGCCTTCTTCGAGCGACTCCTGCAGACCTGTCAGGCTCAGGTAAAAATGGTCGTCCTGGCAAGTGGTCGAAAAATGAACGCCCAGCCGGTAAAAAGCCTGTTGCATTTCCGAAGCGGTATATCGGGAAGTGCCGAGAAATGGCAGATAAGATGCTGCCAGACCCAGTTTCCGGTCGCTCAGGCGGCCCATATCGAAGGCGTAGTACAACCTGAACAGTTGGGTGGCCTGATTGTGTACGGCGCGGAGTTTCAGGTTTTTGAAAACAGTGGATGTTTTGATAAGTTCCTTGAAATCAACGAACTGCGGTTCAATATCCACGCTTGTTTGCTCCAGAAAGTTCTGTGCGAAGCCCGACATGTCAGTCCTGTTTACCTCAATCGGCGTAATGGGCGGTTTATCCACTTTCATCACCGATTTGTCTTCGCCGTGGTGTTTGAACACAATGCCGTAATTATCGGTGCGCACTAATTTTTGCGCGAAGGCTACAATGTCGGCTTTCGTGATTTTTTCAAGTTTTTTCCAACGCTGCACCATTTCGGGCCACCCAATGCCAAGAATATAAGCATTGCTGATCGCATTGGCGCGGCCCTGGTTTTTTTCAAATTCCTTTGTTTCGGACAATTTCAGGTCTTTAAAAACAGCTGCGGGAAGCCAGTCTTCAAAGTTGCCTTTTTGCAGGTTTTCAATTTGTTCCAGGATAATCTGCTCCACTTCTTCCAGCGATTGCCCTTCACGGGGTTTGGCGTGCAGAATCAGGCTGCTGAAATCTTCCATCACCCGCGGGTAAGCAAACGCTTCGAGCAGGCGCTGCTGCTGAATGATATTAAGGTCAAACAGACCGGCCTGGTAATTGTGCAGAATGCCTGCGATCATGGGAAGCATGTGTACTTCTTCCGATCGGGCTCCTTCAAAACGCCAGGCCATTTCTATCCAGGATGTTTCCTGTCCGTATACGTCGCGCCGGGTGCGGGCGCTCAAAGGCGCCTGGGGTTCAAAATGGAAAGCCGGAAGGGGTTTGGCCTGGAAATGACCGAAATATCGTTCTGCCAAATGCACCGCCTGTTCCGGGTTGAAATCGCCGACCATTACAATCGCCATGTTATTCGGCACATAATAACGGTCGAAAAACTGGTAAATATTCGTTTGGGACGGGTTTTTCAGGTCTTCGCCGCGGCCCAGTGTCGTCTGGGTGCCATAAGGATGCGTGGGCGTCAGCACCTCCTGCATGGCCTTCAGGGTTTTTCTGAAATCGCGGTCCTGGCTGATATTGTACTCTTCAAAAACTGTCTCTAATTCGGTATGAAAAAGCCGGAGAATGGGCCGGCGAAACCGCTCGCTTTCGAGCGCGAACCAGCGCTCCAGTTCGTTGGCCGGGATGTCATTCACATACACCGTTTGTTCCACCCAGGTGTAGGCATTGGTATCTTTGGCGCCGATAGCGCTCACCAATTTGTCGTATTCATTGGCGGCGGCAAAGCGGGCGGCTTCAAAACTCAGCCCGTCGATTTCTGCATACAATACCGCTTTTTTGGCAGGATCCTGCTCTTTGCGGTGCGCTTCAAATTTCAGTTCGATCTGATCCAGCAATGCTTTTTCCTGCGGCCAGTCGA
>JAYSZC010001057.1:0-2571 GCA_043738235.1 Lewinellaceae bacterium
AAAGCAAGAGGCAAAGGGCAAGGATTAACCACTCGGTTGTACTTTGCATTTTGCCCTTTGCCTCTTGCTTTTTGCCTCTTGCCTCTTGCCCTTTTACTTACAGCGCGCGCGGTTTTTTATTTTACCGTACCTTTGCGCTTCAAATTTTTATAAATGGTCAAAATCGGCAATGTCGAACTGGGAGATTTCCCCTTGTTACTGGCGCCAATGGAAGATGTGAGCGACCCGCCTTTCCGTAAACTCTGTAAAGAACACGGCGCAGATATGGTCTACACTGAATTTATCAGTGCGGATGGTCTGGTGCATGAAGCCAAAAGTACGTTTCAAAAACTCGAAATATTCGATTATGAGCGGCCCATCGGTATTCAATACTTTGGTGGACAACTGGAGAACATGATCGAAGCGGCAGAGATTATCGAGGGCAAAAACCCCGATGTGATCGATATTAACTTCGGCTGCCCGGTGGCCAAAGTAGCCTGCCGTTTGGCCGGCGCGGGTTTGTTGCGCGATATTCCGCACATGGTGCGACTCACGGAAGCCGTTGTAAAAAGTACTAAATACCCTGTTACTGTAAAGACCCGCCTGGGCTGGGACGATGCCACTATTAATATTGTAGAAGTAGCAGAACGATTGCAGGATGTTGGTATTCAGGCACTTACGATTCATGGCCGCACCCGCGCACAGATGTACAAGGGAGAAGCCAACTGGGAGTGGATTGCCAAAGTGAAAAACAACCCGCGGATGCATATTCCCATTTTCGGGAACGGCGATGTCGATTCGCCGGAAAAAGCGCTGGAATACAAAAACCGGTATGGTACCGACGGCATTATGATCGGCAGGGCCAGTATCGGTTATCCCTGGGTGTTCCGCGAGATCAAGCATTATTTTGCAACAGGCGAATTGCTGCCGCCCCCTGATATTCACGAACGGGTACACGCGGCGCGACAACACCTGCGCGACAGCCTTGCCTGGAAAGGCCTGAAACTCGGCGTGCTCGAAATGCGCCGCCATTACGGCCCATATTTAAGGGATTTGCCGCATATCAAACCCTACCGGGCGCGCCTGGTGACAGAAATGGAACCGGATACCTTGTTTGCCATTTTAGATGAAGTGGAGGAAGTGTACGCCGGTGAAGAGATGACGAGTTTAATGCTGTAATTTGATGATATGCTGTTTTCCATAGAACCCCACGAACGTAAAGTCTTGCAACTGGTTGGCCAATGCGCCCGTGAAATAGACGTACCGGCTTACGTCGTGGGGGGCTATGTTCGTGACAGATTGCTGGGGCGACCCACCAAGGATATAGATATTGTTTGTGTGGGCGACGGCATCCGGCTGGCGGAACAGGTAGCCTCCAAACTTTCACCGACGCCGAAAGTAGTGGTGTACCGCCGTTACGGAACGGCTATGCTGCGCTGCGAGGGTATGGAAATTGAGTTCGTCGGCGCGCGCCGCGAGAGTTACCGCGAAGACAGCCGGAAGCCGGAAGTGGAACAAGGTACGCTGGAAGATGACCAGAACCGCCGCGATTTTACGATCAATGCACTGGCTGTCAACCTCCATGAAGATTCCTTCGGCCTGATTGTAGATCCTTTTGACGGACTGGGCGATCTGGAGCGAAAAATCATCAGAACCCCGCTCGATCCGGGCAAAACCTTCTCCGACGACCCTTTGCGTATGCTGCGGGCCATCCGTTTCTCCACCCAGCTGGGTTTTGCTATTGAAGCGAATACCTTGCAGGGAATTTCAAAATACCGCACCCGGATTCACATTATCTCGAAGGAGCGCATCGCTACCGAACTGGAAAAAATACTGCTTACTCCCAAACCTTCGATCGGCTTCAAACTCCTGTTCGATACCGGCTTGTTGCAGTTGATCCTGCCCGAATTGGCCCAACTGCAGGGTGTGGAAGATAAAAACGGTAAAGGTCATAAAGACAACTTTTACCATACCCTCGAAGTGCTCGACAACCTGTGCCGCCGCAGCAGCAATATTTGGCTGCGCTGGGCAGCCCTCCTGCACGATATTGCCAAACCCGCTACCAAACGGTTTCACAAAGATACCGGCTGGACTTTTCACGGGCATGAATGGGTAGGCGCCAACATGGTGCCTAAAATATTCCGCAACCTGCGCCTACCGCTGGATTCCAAAATGGAGTATGTGCAAAAAATGGTGCGCCTGCACCTGCGTCCGATCAGTCTGACCAAAGAACAGGTAACCGATTCTGCGGTGCGGCGTTTGCTGTTTGATGCTGGGCCGGAAGTCGAGGATCTGATGAAGCTCTGCGAGTCGGATATCACGACCAAAAATCCGCAGAAAATGCTGCGCTACCTGGAAGGTTACGAATACCTGAAACTGCGTATGTCAGAAGTGAGCCAGGTGGATCGTATGCGTTTGTGGCAACCGCCTATAACCGGCGAAGTGATTATGCAAACCTTTGGTATTCAACCATCTAAAGAAGTAGGCGTCATCAAAACTGCCGTCCGGGAAGCCATATTGGACGGCGCGATCAACAACGATTTTGAAATGGCTTTTCAGTGTATGCTGGAAGAAGGACAGAAATTGGGGCTG
>JAYSZC010001058.1:0-2568 GCA_043738235.1 Lewinellaceae bacterium
GTGTTCTGCATAACGTCCATCAGGATAAAACCACCGAGCGCCAATATCATGACGACGATGAGAATCCACCCATTCTTCCGAATCGTACCGATTAAAGCCATTGTAATGTAATTAGTTGAAAATCAGAATTTTAAATACAAATTGAAGGCAGCTTTCAAAAAAGCAACCGCAAAGGTAAATGTTCGGCATGGAAAAAATGAAACAATTTTCATTTTACCCCGAAACCGCTCGGCCAGTCTGCTGCGGGACTGACAAAACTCAGTTTGCCTTCCTCGTTTTCGGCCATCAGGATCATGCCCTGCGACTCGATGCCCATCATCGGACGGGGCGCGAGGTTGGCCAATACCAGCACCTGCTGCCCGACGACTTCTTCCGGGCTGAAGTGTTCGGCGATGCCGGATAGTATGGTGCGGGTTTCAAACCCCAGGTCGACGCTGAGTTTGAGCAGTTTTTTGGATTTTTCCATTTTTTCCGCTGTCAAGATTTTTCCGGTGCGGATGTCCATTTTGGCAAAATCGTCGTATTGAATCGTTTCTTTCATGGGTTCGTATGTCGTTTTTTCAGAAGCAGGCGCGGTTGCCGGGGCGCCTCCCCCGAGTTTGGCGATTTGCGCTTCGATGGCCTCGTCGGGAATGCGGCTGAAGAGGTGTTCCGATTGCCCGAGCGCATGGTTGGGCAATACGATGGGGTTGCCTTCCACCAGTTCGTTGAGAATAGCGAGCAGGTCGCCTTTGTCGCGCAGCAGGCCCAGGTTGAGCATTTTGCGCAGGCGATTGGCGGAAAACGGCAGGAAAGGCCGGATAGCGACGGAGAGGACGGCCACGTATTGCAGGGCCAGGTTGAGGACAACTTTGACGGTTTCGGGCGTGTCTTTTACGGTTTTCCAGGGTTCATTGAACTGGAGCAGGGCATTGCCTGCGCCGGAAATTTCCATCACAATGCGCAGGGCTTCCCGGAAATTGAAATGTTCGATTTCCGCGCCCATTTCCCGCAATTTGCCGTACAGCAATGACAATTCCTGGTCGTAGGAGCCGGTTTTATCCGTTTCCCAGCCACTTTTAAAGTCCAGGTCGGGGTTGATGGCAGGCACGATGCCCGCGTAGTATTTGTGCGACAACACCAGGACGCGGTTAACGAAATTGGCGAGGTTGTTCACCAATTCGTTGTTGTTGGTTTCCTGAAAACCTTTCCAGGTGAACTCGCTGTCCGACTGTTCGGGCATTTTTTTCACCATGTTATAGCGCAGCGCATCTTCCTGGCCTTTGAATTCGGCGCAATATTCATGCACCCACACTGCCCAGTTTTTGGAGGTGCTCAGTTTGCGGCCTTCGAGGTTGAGGAACTGGTTGGCAGGCACATTTACCGGCAAAATAAAATCGCCGTGCGCTTTCAGGATAGCAGGAAAAATGAGGCAGTGAAAGACGATATTGTCTTTCCCGATAAAATGTACCAGTGCGGTATCATCGTTTTTCCAGTACGTTTCCCAGTCTTTGCCGTTGTCCAAGGCCCATTGTTTGGTAGCCGAAATATACCCGATCGGTGCATCCAGCCAGACGTACAGTTTTTTGCCTTCCGCACCCGGAATCTCCTGTGGAACATCCACGCCCCAGTCGAGGTCGCGGGTCATGGCGCGGGGTTGCAGGCCGTGTTCGAGCCATGAATTGCATTGCCCCAGCACATGGTTTTTCCAGTCGGCAGGATTGTGGAGATGTTTGCCATCGGCTACTCCGGTGTTGATCCATTCGCGCAGCCATGCCTCGTGCTGATCGAGCCGCAGGAACCAGTGTTTGGTCGGGCGTTTGACCGGCACGGAGCCGCTGAGCATGGATTTGGGTTCGATCAGGTCGGTCGGACTGAGTGCGGAGCCGCATTTCTCGCATTGGTCTCCGTACGCTTCGGGGTTGGCGCAAACCGGGCAGGTACCCACAATATAGCGGTCGGCGAGGAACTGTCCTGCTACTTCATCGAAGTATTGTTCGGTGGTTTCTTCCAGGAATGCACCTTTTTGGAGCAGTTTCCGGAAAAAATCCTGGGAAGTCTGGTGGTGAATCGGCGCGCTGGTTCTGTGGTAAATATCAAAGTCGATCCCGATTTTTTCAAACGTGTCTTTCAGTACGGCATGGTATTGATCGACGACAGCCTGGGGCGTCGTGCCTTCTTTGCGGGCTTTGACCGTGATGGCCGCTCCGTGCTCATCGGAACCGCATACAAAAAGGACTTCGCGCCCCATGAGTCGCAGGTAGCGCACATAAATATCGGCGGGTAAATACGCTCCGGCTAAGTGCCCGATGTGCAAGGGGCCGTTGGCATAAGGCAGGGCTGAAGTAACTAAGTATCTTTTTTTCACAGATGGCATATTGAGAACAGCGCACAAAGGCGTCTGAAAAGTCGTTTTAATAAGCGGCGCAAAAGTAAGATGTGGTAATGGAAATACGGCTTAAAAAGTTCATTGCAGGGGAAGATAGTCAGGGATGAGGAATGAGGGATGAGGAATGACCGAGCGTGACTACCAGGAATGAGGGATGAGGGATGAGGAATGACCGAACTTTATGTCGGACATCACGCTCG
>JAYSZC010001059.1:0-2565 GCA_043738235.1 Lewinellaceae bacterium
CAATGGGGCATTTTGCTGGAAAACGGGCAAATTTCAGAAGGCGTATTCAAAAATACGGTGACCATTGCGTTGAGAATCAATGAATTCGACTGGGTAGAACAATTTATCCAGGAGTATGCGCCATACCTGCCCACCAATATCCGCGAAAACGCCCGCACGTTCAACTTAGCCAATCTGTACTCCCACCAGAAAAAATACGACAAGGTGATCGAACTGCTGCGGGATGTCGAATACAACGACATTGTGTACGCCCTCGGCTCCAAATTGATCCTGCTCCGTACCTATTACGAATCGGACGAGTACCTCGCCATGGATTCCCTGATCGATAGTTTTAAAATATTCCTGCGGCGTAATAAGGTGATTTCCAAAAATTTAAAACGCGATTACAGCAATTTCCTGATCTTTTTAAAAAAACTGTCCACCCTCAACTCCTCCAATCCGCAGGCCATCGAAAAGTTGAAAAAACGCATCCTGGAAACACCCTACACAGGGTCGAAAAAGTGGCTGCTGGAAAGGATAGAAGATATCCAGAAGTGAGAGGGTGAGAGAAGTGAGAAGTGAGAAGTGAGAAGTGAGAGGCGTCCCGTTTGGCTTGTCTTTTGTGGTTTGGGCATGGGTTTTTCAGGTCTGGAAACGTGAGTTGTGAGTCGTGAGTCGTGAGTGGCATCGCGCATTGGTGTATGGAACCTTTGAAATTTGGGCGACCACAAGGGTCGCCCCTACATCAAAACATAAAACCTTGCAATTAGCAAGTCTAAAACCCCCATTTTTGTAGGGGCGGCCCTTGTGGCCGCCCGATTTTCCGGGCATTTTTAAGGTTCCAGACAGCAATGCGCATCGCTTTAGAAGAAGGAACTCAATAATTCTTTAACGGGATCCCACTCACGATTCACCACTCACCACTCACGATTTTGTATTACTTTTGCGATCCGAAATCGTGAGTGGCCTCTCGATAGAAGAAGGAACTCAATAATTCTTCTAACGAGATGCCACTCACGACTCACGACTCACCACTCACGACAAGCTTGAAACACCCAGACTCAAAATACAACCAAATGCCAAAGGGGATGTATCTCACAACTCACTACTCACTACTCACGATTCCAGGCCTGAAAAACCCATGCTCAAACCACAAAAGATAAGCCAAGGGGGACGCCTCTCACCCTCTCACCTCTCACCTCTCACCTCTAAAAAATGACTCCCCGTACCGTCGCTTTTCACACCCTCGGCTGCAAGCTCAACTACTCCGAAACCTCCGCTTTGGCGCGGTTGTTCGAGGGCGGCGGCTACCTGCCGGTGAAATTTGAGGAAGGCGCGGATATTTATGTGCTGAACACCTGCTCGGTGACGGAGCAGGCCGATAAGGAGTGTAAAAAAATCGTGCGGCAGGCCCTGCGGCAGCAACCCGGTGCGTTTGTGATCGTCACCGGTTGTTACGCCCAACTTAAACCGCATGAAATCGCCGACATCCCCGGCGTCGACCTGGTACTGGGCGCGGGTGAAAAATTCCGTATTCTGGATTACGTCGACGATATCAGCAAAGCGCAGGGAAAAGGTATGGTACACGCCGGAGAAGTGCGCGATGTCAACACTTTTACACCTTCTTTTTCCTTCGGCGACCGCACCCGTTCTTTCCTGAAAGTGCAGGACGGTTGCGACTACAAATGTTCCTTCTGCACCATTCCGCAGGCGCGCGGGGCCAGCCGCTCCGATACCGTGGAAAGTGTGTTGCAAAATGCCCGGCAGATTGCCGCAAGCGGCGCCCGGGAAATTGTGCTGACGGGCGTAAACCTCGGCGATTTCGGCAACGGAACGGAGGTGATCGAAGGCGCCCGCATCCAAAAAGAAGCGCTGTTCATCGACCTCATCCGGCAACTGGACTTGCTGGGCGACGTGAGCCGCTTCCGTATCAGCAGCATAGAACCCAACCTGCTGACCGACGAAATTATTTCCTTTGTGGCTGAAAGTCAGCGCTTTATGCCACATTTTCATATCCCGCTCCAGTCCGGCAACGACAAACAACTGCGCGACATGCGCCGCCGCTACCGCCGCGATCTCTACGCCGAACGCGTGGCCCTGACCAAACGCCTGATGCCGCACGCCTGCATCGGCTGCGATGTGATCGTGGGTTTTCCCGGCGAAACGGAAGCCGATTTTCTGGAAACCTACCAATTCCTGCAAACACTGGACATTTCCTACCTGCACGTGTTCACCTACTCCGAACGCGCCAACACACCCGCCGCTGAAATGCCCGGCGCAGTACCCGTGGAAGAGCGCCGCCGCCGCAACCAGGCCCTGCGCGGTCTCTCGGAAATGAAACGCCGCGCATTTTACTGCGAGCATACCGGCACGGTACGCCCCGTCCTGTTTGAACAGCACAAAAACCGCGCGCTGCTCTCGGGTTTCACGGACAATTACGTAAAAATCGAAATGCCTTTCGAGGAAAACAGGCTGAATACCATTGCGTCGATGTGGCTGGGGGAAATGAGTGGGGATGGGGAGGCGGTGGTGGGACGACATGGGTAGCACGGCGTTCAGGCCGTCGGGAAAAGGGCATTTATGCCC
>JAYSZC010001060.1:0-2564 GCA_043738235.1 Lewinellaceae bacterium
GAGACTTACTGGGAAACGGTCGTTTCGAGATGTCACTTGCTCCTGCCTCGCAAATGACACCTCTTCACTATCCTTAAGTCAATGATATTGGCCAAAAGGCTGTGCTACCACCGGCTTCGCACTGCAATCAAGTGAATCTTCCAATCACAATAATCGGGGTCTACCTGTTGTCTATGAAAAATATCTATGTCCTGCTGGCAGGACTATTTCTATATACGCATTCGCTCTTTTCACAAACGGCCACTCCCCTGACGGGTATGGTGACCAATGAAAACGAGGAATTACTGATCGGCGCTTCCGTCTTTTGGAAAGACACCAAACAAGGCGCGGTGACCGATACATCCGGCCGGTTCAGTCTGCCGGGCCGTACTGTTGAAGCCACTTTGGTGGTTAATTACATAGGTTATACGCCCGCCGAAGTGCAGGTATTGCCCGGCGAAAACAACCTGTGGGTCGAAGTGAGCGGCATCCGCCAGTTGAAGCAGGTGACGGTGAGCGGAACGGGGTTTGATACGCATGTATCCACACTCGAAACCCGCAATGTGGAACATATTTCCAGCAAGGAACTGCGAAAAGCGCCTTGTTGCAACCTGTCCGAAAGTTTCGAGACCAACGGAGCCGTGGATGTCAACTACGCCAACGCGCTCACAGGCGTGAAGGAAATCCAGATGCTCGGTCTGCGGGGTGTATACAGCCAGTTCATGGTGGAAAACCGCCCGACGATGAGCGGCATTGCCACGCCTTTTGCATTTGAATACGTGCCCGGCACCTGGCTCGAAGGCATCCAATTGGCCAAAGGCGCCAGTTCGGTGAAAAACGGTTACGCCGGTATTACGGGCCAAATCAATGCTGAATTAGTGAAACCACATTTGGATAAACCCTTGTTTGTGAATGTATTTACTTCCACGGAAGGCCGCGGCGAACTAAATGTGCACCTGAATAAAAAAGGGAAGGGCCGCATTTCCAACGGATTGCTGCTGCACGGCAGTTTTGTAGAAAATCGCTGGGACATGAACGACGACAATTTTTACGACTCGCCCAGCCGCCAGCAACTGAACGGCCTGTACCGGGTGTTTTACGAAAGCCCCGGTATGTGCGCCCAATTCAATGTGCAGGCGCTGACCGACCGTCGCCAGGGCGGACAAATCAGCCCGATTGCAGGCAAAACAGGTTTGTTCGGCATCGACCAGAACAACGACCGTGTGGAAGTGTGGGGTAAAGTCGGCTACGAAGGAATAGGCGGCAAACCGTACAACCAGTTAGGCAATATTATTTCGGCTTCCTGGCACCGCAGCAATGCCTTGTTCGGGCCGAACAGCTATGCCGCAACGCAGCGCTCGTTCTACTGGCAAAGCCTGTACCAGACGATTATCGGCACGACCGACCACAAATTTGTCGTAGCGCCGTCCTTGCAATACGACGATATTCAGGAAACGGTGAATGAAGGCGATCTCAGCCGCAAAGAGGCCGTGCCGGGCGCCATGCTGGAATACACCTATAGCCGCCCCAACCTGGAAATGGAAACCCCCGACCTCGTGGTGGTACTCGGCGCGCGGGTCGACTGGAACAGCCGTTTCGACCGCGTGCTGTTTACGCCGCGGATGAGCGCGAAGTACAATTTTTCACAAAAAAGTATTGCGCGTATTTCTGTGGGAAAGGGTTTTCGCTCGCCCAACCTGATGGCGGAAAATATCAGCCTGCTGGCCGGCAACCGGATACTGAATTTTGCTAACGACCTCGGACTGGAGGAGGCATGGAACTATGGCGTCAATTTTACCCAAACGTTTAAAGTTGCCCGCCGCGACGCGACGTTCAGTGTCGATCTGTACCGCACCGATTTTGTACAACAAATTCTGGTGGACGTAGACGAGTCGCCGACGCAGGTTTCTTTTTACAATGTCGACGGCAAGTCGTTCTCGAACAGCTTCCTGGCCTCGCTTTTGTACAATATTTTACCCGGACTGGATGTAAAAATGAGTTACAAATGGAACGATGTGCGGGCCACTTACGCCGACGCTGTGTTGAGAAAAGTGCCACTGGTGGCCCAACACCGGGCACTGGTGACTTTCGATTACACGACTCCCAACCAGGTGTGGATGTTCAACACCCGCGTACAGGTGGTTGGATCGCAACGGCTGCCCGATAATTCGGAGATTCCGCACGAATACATACACGATTTTCCCACTGACAGCCCCACTTACGCCATCTGGAACGCCCAGATTACCCGGGCTTTCGGCAAAAAACTGGAAGTGTATATCGGCGGCGAAAACCTCAACGGTTTTCAGCAACACAACGCCATTATCGCGGCCAATGAACCGGAAAGTCCCTTTTTCAACGGTTCCCAGGTGTGGGGGCCGATGATGCGGCAGGTGGCATATCTGGGGATTCGTTTTGCGCCGGGCGGGTTGCAATAGATCGTGGTTTGCCCAACGTAGAGAGGTGGAACACGGATAGAACGGATTAGACACGGATTTAAAGGGATTTTTGCGCTTCGCGCTCGTAGGAATAATGGGACGCGGATTACACGGATTTTCCCGCTTCAGAGTTGACCTGCTTTTTCCTAA
>JAYSZC010001061.1:0-6402 GCA_043738235.1 Lewinellaceae bacterium
ATTTAAGGCTGGACTGGATGCTGGGTTCGTTTTTAAAGCAGTTGATGTCGATATGATACGCGAGTCCTTCCCAACGGTAGACCTCCACCAGGTGTTCCAGGATCATTTGCAGGGTTTTCCCGTGCAGGGGATTGTTGGGTTGCTCCTCCATGGTAGTTATCGGTTATCAGTTATCCGTTATCTGGCTTTCAGGCTGGAATGGTGAACGAAGGTAGCACCCATTTCCCTTGCTGAAACAGTTATCGGTTATCAGTTATCCGTTATCGGGCTTTCAGGCCGGAATGGTGAACGAATGCAGCGTCCATGTTGTCCCCATGCCGAAACGGATAACGGATAACTGATAACAAAGTGAAATTTACTCCCGAATCAACTTGAAAGAATGTTGTGCGCCCTGATTGTTGCTCAGTCTGGCAATGTACAAACCGCCGGGCAGGCTGGAAAGATCAAGTTGGATAGATTGTTCTCCGGCAGTAAAGTAATGGTTTTCCTGCCGGACTACCCTGCCTGTAAGGTCTGAGATAATAAGTTGCCCATCAAAACTATTTTCCGCAGAAAACTGAATTAAAATGCGCCCGTTGGTCGGGTTCGGCATGACTTTGAGAGCAGTAATGGATAGTACTGAAACGCTGACATTTTCAGAACAGGAGAATTCCCGCAAAATCTGGCCGCGGATTTCCCCGCCCGGGTTGGCAGCGGTATGCACATTGAGGTAGGTATTACCCGATTCCAATTTGACAACTACATTCCCGTCAATTTGAAATTGTCCGCTTCCAACCGGGCCGGGTAAATTGACGCCTATGTATATCGGACCGGAAACCCCCGGCGCCCCCTCGTGGATGTGTGCAGCCACGGCAGGACCACTTAATCCGTCTGCGATATACCGGTAAGTAAGTTGTGTGTTCAGATAATCGGTCGTAATCCATCCGGCGCCCTGCGCGGAGGAACCCGTAGGCGGCACTTCCTGTGCTCCACAAAGATCAAATACATAAGCGCGGCGCAAAAGCGGTTCCATTTGGCCGCGGATCTCGCCTGCGGGATTGGCCGCCGTGTGAATATTGACGTACACATTTCCTTTGAAGAATTGCGTCACCTGTTCACCGGTGACCGCTATTTTTGCCTCGTAAAAGTTCGGTGCGAGGCTTGGTTGCAGCGCCACCATAACCGGACCGGCGACGCCCGGCGCGGCCAGGTGAAAATGGGCATTGGTCGGTGTGATTCCGTTCACTCCAACCATATAAGTCAAACTATCAAGCGTGGTATTCAGCCCTGCCACGGCTACTCCAAAAGCGGAGGTTGTGACAGGCGGCGTTTCCTGATCGCCATTCAGGGTCGATTCAAAGGCTAACGGCCCCAGTTTCTTTAGTTGGCCCCTGACCTCGCCCGTAGGATTGGCTGCTGTATGAGCGTTCACGTACAAGGCTCCTTCATCTAATTTTTGCAAAAAATTGGGAAAAGTTGATAAAACATCTACCAGGGAGACCTCACCCACCAACGTATTGGAAGAAAAATTGAGAGCAGTTACCACAGGCCCGGCAACACCTAACACGCCGTCATGGATATGGGCATTGGTAATCGGGCCGCTCAAACCATTGGTTTCACCGATATACCGGAAAAAAAAATAACCGGGAGGATAATTCATTTTAAAAAGTCCGGTAGCAGTGGTAATAACCGGGGGTACTTCATGGAGGCCATTGAGCGCTGCGGCATACAGGTTGTCAGTCATCAAGGTCAGTTGTCCGCGGATTTCTCCGCCGGGGTTGGCGGCAGTATGTACATTCAGGTAAACCTCGTTTTTAAGTGCCCTGGAAAGAAATTCGGAAGTTACAGGAATATCGCCCCGCAGGCGGTTACCAAAGATTTTATTTGTCAAACCAATCAGTATAGGGCCGGCAACGGCTTCTGCGCCCGTGTGAAAATGGCAAGCAGTGATGGGGCCGCTCAAGCCCGAAAATATAGCGTGGATACTCATGGTTGTTCTGTCTTCTGACAGGAAAACGGTGGCAATGCCTCTGGCATCTGTAGTTACGGAGGGCGTTTCCTGTTGCCCGTTCAGATCGGTTGTGAACAATATTCGGTTGGTGGTGCCAAACTGGGCTTTTAAAGGATGCACTGTGAGCAGTACGAAAAGCGGTAACACCAAGGATAAGGTCTTTTTCATCGGTAATTGATTTTGCGTTAAGATTGGTTTTTTCACTTGGACAAATATAGATGGAAAATAAAAAAAATATGTCGCTTCACTCTTTTTTTAACTGGGCAATGCTTTTACCGGCGATTTTGCCCAGTTGATTCCTACTTTTGCGGCGCTCATCAAATTTGACCTGCATCATGTCCCGTCCAGCGCTGTATAGTTTCCTAATTATTTTTGCCTGCTCTTTCCACAGCCTTCCGGCGCAGGGCTTCCATCTTGTTTTTCCGGCAAGCAGCGGCCCCGCGCTACTGGACAGTTTATTCGATCATTACAAACCGGGAACTGTGCTGGATTACGCCCAGTCGCGCGATACCCTGTACTCAAAAGTGCTGGCCCTGGATGACGACACCTTGCGCTGTATTTATTCCGGTTATGCGCTGTACATGGATCCGACACAAGACCCAACGCAGTACGTGTACCTGAACGGATCGACCCTCGGCATCAATACCGAACATGCCTACCCGCAAAGCAAAGGGGCGGCAGACGGCAATGCCCGCAGCGATATGCACCACCTCTACCCTACCCGCATCCCGGTGAATGAAGCGCGCGGAGATGCGCCATACTTAGATATTCCCGATGCCCAGACGCAAAAATGGTTTCTTGGTGCACAGGTTTTTTTAAGTATGCCTAGCCAGAACAAGGATTTATACACAGAATTCCGAACGGGCGCTTTTGAGCCGAGAGAATCGGTAAAAGGAGATATGGCCCGCGCTATTTTTTACTTTTACACCATGTACCGCTCTCAGGCCAACATCGCAGACCCGAATTTTTTCGACCTGCAACGGCCTACGCTTTGCCAATGGGATGCACTGGATCCGGCTGATGCAACGGAGCTTGCTAAAACCTGGCGTATCGCTGCCTATCAGGAAGGAAAGCCCAATCCCTTTATCGTAGATTGTACCCTGGCGCAACGCAGCTGGTGCCCGGAAGTGGCTTCCAACTGCACCATCGGCGCCCGGGAGCCTGCTACCCGGGCCAATTTCGGACTGCGCGTGAGTCCGCATCCGGCCCGAAGTCAGTCACGTGTGGCAATGAACCTGCCTTTCGATGGAAATCTCCGCGGGCGGATTCTCAGCGTATTGGGACAGGAATTGGCCGTTTTTGAGGCGGACCATGCCGCAGCCGGCGCTTTTACGCTGCCCTTGGACCTGTTCGCGTTTTGTGGAAATCAGCCCTGGACAGGTTTTCTCGAAGTACAACTTGCAGGTTCCGGAAAATATATGGTGCAGGCGATTCCGTTGGTTGTGGAAGGTCAGTGAGTTGTATCGGAAGTCAGGTTAAAGAAAATTAACGCATGAGAATAGTTTACCTGGGAACGCCTGAATTTGCCGTTCCACCCGTCCAAAAGTTATTGGAAAGCGGATATGAAGTGGTTGCTGTTGTTACAGCCCCCGACAAACCTGGCGGGCGCTTGGGCACACAGGTATCGGCTGTGAAAAAATTTGCACTCGATCACCAGATACCGGTACTGCAACCGGAACGCCTTAAAAACCCTGAATTCCTGGAGCAATTGCGCGCTTTTCGGGCAGATGTACAGATAGTTGTCGCCTTTCGCATGTTGCCGGAAGTCGTGTGGAATATGCCGCCGCTCGGCACCATGAACCTGCACGGATCGCTGTTGCCCCAATACCGCGGCGCAGCGCCTATCAACTGGGCGATTATCAACGGCGAAAAAGAAACCGGCCTGACCACGTTTTTGCTCAAACACGAAATTGATACAGGCGACCTTTTGTTTCAGGAAAGAATCCCTATCGACGAAAACGAAACTGCCGGCGAACTGCACGACCGCATGATGCAAATCGGCGCCGATCTGGTACTGAAATCCGTCCAGGCATTGGAAAACAACACTGCAGCACCCTTTCCACAGGAGGAAACAGCAGTAACCCATGCGCCCAAAATATTCACAGAAACCTGCCAAATCGACTTTGCGCGGCCAATTGCCCAAGTACACAATTTTGTACGCGGACTAAGCCCCCACCCCGGCGCGTGGACAATGCTGGATGGTAAAAAATTCAAGATTCTACGCGCACTGAAAGATCTAAGCGCTCCAGCCGAATCGCCGGGTACATTTATTTCAGATGGGAAAAACTACCTGAAAATCAATGCTTTAGACGGTTATCTGGACATTGTAGAACTCCAAATGGAAGGCAAACGCCGCATGGGAACACGGGAGTTTCTGAATGGATACCATTTGAAATAACTCAGTCCTTTTTGTTGCGGTCAAATACGGCAGCATCCACTCCTTTTTCTTCCAGATTATCAACGACGCGGACGGCAGCATTTTTATCATTGGAGCGAAACACGACCACAGCAGCATTGCCGGAACTCGTTTTGGAAATTTCAGCATTGGTATAGCCCATTCTGATTACCTCTTCAAGGCGGCGGCGGGCGCCTTCCATCTGACTGAAAGTGCCTGCGCGAACGGCCCAGCGCCCGGTGCCCGGACCTTTTTTGGCAGCAGTACTTCCTTTAGTCGTAGTTGTTACAGTCGTAGTTTTAGGCTCCGTATTGGTTGTAGCAGCAGGTTTGGACGTCGTGGTGGCTGGTGTGGCAGATTTGGTCGTAGTAGCAGTAGTATTTGTACTGGGGGTGGCGACAGGATCTCTTTCAATACCACTGGAAGTGGTGGTGGAAGTAGCCGAAGAATCGCCGGCATAAGTGCTTCCCAATGAGGTAGAGTCATCATTGGCATACCCCATATCCCGAAGCGTTTTTTGTAATTCGGCTTCTTCAGCGGCTTTTTCTTTTTTGTCTTGTTGCATCTGGCAGGCTTTGTAACCAGCGGCAATAATGAGCAGTCCGAGCAGTGCATAAAGCAGGTAAGTAAGCAGATTATTGGTCTTCATACGACTTTGATGTTTGTTAAAGGTTAACTATTCAGATTTCAGCTGCCGAAAGGTAGTAGTAGCAACTAATTGATTGTTTTAAAAACTGTGGTTTTTCTTTGTTTTTTGTCTTTTTGATTTACCCGGGTGATTATTTCAATAATTTGGAATACGAATGTCGCTACTTCATACGGAGAAATCCGCCCGAATGCTCTGTTAATCGAATATAGCTGCAACATACTTGTAACATGCCGGTTTTAGACTACACCTTTACCACTTCAACCAGCATAACAATTCAATTTAAATATGACACCATATAAAAATTTTAGTCAGGAAAGCGCCTGGAAAAGTCGTTTGCGCAGGGGCGCGCTTTTTATTGCGGTCTCCGCTATGTTGACGGCGCCCACCGGTTGCGGGAGCGACAGCAACGGTTCCGACTGGGAAGAAGTAACCGTGGAGGAGCCGACCAAAGGTGTAATTACGACGATTGAGGAAACGGAAGCAGGCAAATTTACCGTCGTCGACGAACAGGTGGTGGCCACCAAAAATGAATCCCGTGTCGTTGTCCGCCGCCTGAACGGAACAGTGGACACCCTCGACCTCTCGCAGGTAAAAGGATTAGTGGGCGCACAGGATACTGTCCGGCAAACGACCGTTCGCCATCATAGCGGCGGTTTCGGATTAGGCCACATCCTTTGGTGGAGCGCTATGGGGCACATGATGGGCCGCGGTTTCGGTTCTGCCGGGCAATCATACGTGTACCGCGATGGCCGCAGCGGATTCGGCACATCCAATGAATTGCGTCAAACCGCAGTGAGCCGGACGGTAAAAGTACCGGCAAAGGGACGCAGTGGATTTTTTAAAGGCTTGCGCAGAAATAGCGCCGGTTAATTTTTTGGTGTTTAGTGTGTGGTGTTTAGGGCGCTTCGCCTAAGCCACTCACTGTTGCCAAAAGCGAAGCGCCTTAAACACTAAACGCCACACGCTAAGTAGCGCTCAAAAAAATGATGCAAAAACAACCAATTACCCAACTTCCCAACCATGTTTTTAAAGAACTGGGCTGGGACTACTTTATATCGGAAGACGCGGCAGATTACCTGACAAGCGAGATGGTCATTGTACAGGAACATGAAAGGGAAGCCTTTTACCAGGCTGGAAACCGGCTGTATGATTTGTTTGTGCAGACAGGCACATACATACTGCAACACAATCTGCTGGATAAAATCGGTATTCACCGCAACCTGCACGAACTGATCCGCATGAGTTGGGACGATGACCGGCACTTGCACTTGTTCGGGCGTTTCGACTTTGCCGGCGGTGTGGACGGGTTGCCGATCAAATTACTGGAATTCAACGCTGATACGCCTACTTCGCTGCCTGAAACGGCCA